>JAUIII010000013.1 GCA_030431855.1 bacterium | reverse complement strand
AGGCGCAGCCAACGGCTGCCCCAAATATTTATCCCCCTCTGAAAAATCCTTGGTTTTTGCTTCGCAAAACCAAAGAAAAAGCCGCCCAAAAGGGCGACAAATTCCAATTTAGTCTTGGTTTGGTGCGGATGAGAGGACTTGAACCTCCACGTACTTGCGTACACTAGCACCTGAAGCTAGCGCGTCTACCAATTCCGCCACATCCGCATGCTCAAGTAATCATAGCAGCATAGGATGTATTACTTCAAGATATACTCCTCAGAGCCTTTGCCAAAATACACGATTCGTTCAGGTGTAATCTTATAAAAACGGTGTGGATGGTCCAGATTAGCCATGAATTTCTTTACCTGTGCCAAGGTAAAGAATCCGCGAGAAACATATAGCTTCAATGCTTTGGCCAGTTCTGCGGGGCTCGTTACTTCGGTGGCAATGCCCTCTATCTGCAGGGCGCCTTTGTCGCTCTCACTCGGCTCGCGTGGTATGCATATGCTCGCCGCGACACGAGGATTACGGCTCAGCTCTTCCGAATGTCTCCGCTTCGTAGAAGATATCCAGTAAATAGACATGTGTGCATCACTCGCAAACCATACATTGCAGACCCACGGTGATTTTCCGTCGCTGGTCGCTAACTGCATCATTTTGGCTTCGCCTAGATAATCAAGTATGTGTTGTCGCACATTTGAGTCACTCATAGTACTACTATACAATATCTTCTAATGGAAGACAGACGCAACGTATTGGATGAGTTTAAGAACAAACCTCATGATGAAATCGTCAAAGAGCTTGACGCACGTGGTGTACGGCTAGAAATAGCGATTGAAAACACGCTGCGTGATTTTAGTATGGGGAGTATTGTTCGTAGTGCCAATGCCTTCGGCGTACGTCACGTACACGTGATTGGTCGAAAGCAATGGAACAAGCGCGGCGCAATGGCAACGGAAAAGTATCTACACGTGCATTACCACGAAACGCCTGAAGCGTTTGCTGAATCTATGAGGCAAGACGGCAAAAATATTATTGCCATAGAAAACAATGTCGAATCGCGGCCTCTTACAGCTGCGCCGCTACCACAGGATGCAGTGCTAGTATTTGGTCAGGAAGGACCCGGTATCTCTGACGAACTACTCGCCGTGGCGGACGAGGTAGTGCATATCGAACAGTTGGGCAGCACTCGAAGCATTAACGTGGGTGTCGCGGCGGGGATAGCCATGTACACGTGGCTAGGAGACAACAGCTTGACACAACACTAAAAACCTTGCCATACTAAATCAATGACAGTAAGTATTCCTGAAATATGCGGCGTGCCCCAACTGGCGTTTGAGCCAACCTCAGAAGAACTGGCTGAGCGCATGCTGGCAATATATGATCGACCATTCGAAGGGGAGATGCCGACACTTGTGCACCCGTATCCACCGCAACGCGTACCTGAAGAAGAGGAGCTTGCTGAAAATTATGATTTGACGAGAAATATGCCTATTGTACAACACGGTTCAAAGTTTGCACTTTCTTTCGGTATCGTCGTGTCTGGGTTGATGAGCGATATAGTCACTCCACCATACGGAAAGCCTCCGCGGTCAATTCGGCTACATCTAGCAAGCGATGATACGCAATTTGGCTATCAAGAGTTGCCGAGCTTGCGTGAGCGAATTGCGCGACTAACGAGTGGGCTTACTTTCGCATTGGATGATACATGCAGAGGAAAGCCCAGGGCACAGCTGAAATATGTAGGCGCACGGTACCGTAGCTCGAGAAAGTGATTACCACTTATCCTTGCATCTAACAGAGAAAACTGGCACAATAATAGCTAATGAGTTCACTATCGACTAACCCCTATAAAGGGACCCGTGATTACTACCCGGAACAAAAACGGGTACAAAACTACATTTTCAAAGTTTGGAAAGAAATGTCCGAACGATTCGGTTACGAAGAGTACGGAGCGCCGATGCTTGAGCCACTTGAGGTGTATGCGGCAAAAAGCGGTACAGAGCTGGTGGGCGAGCAAACCTATCGTTTTACCGATCGTGGTGGTCGCGAAGTCGCAATCCGCCCCGAAATGACACCGACGATTAGTCGTATGGTGGCCGGTCGCCGTCAAGAGCTAGCGTATCCCGCCCGCCTATTCAGTATTGCCAATTATATGCGCTACGAGCGCCCGCAGCGTGGCCGTGAACGCGAATTTTGGCAGCTAAATGTTGATGTTTTTGGTGCAGACGGCGCGGCAGCCGAGGCGGAGATTATTGAGTTAGGTGTTGAGATACTGAAAGCGTTTGGCGCGAAAGATGATATGTACACGATAAAGCTCAATAATCGCGAGATTATTAACGCTATGATGCACGACTTTTTGATGCTAGACACTGTACAGGCAGAGCTGATGATAAAACTATTCGACCGCAAAAATAAGATATCGAATGAAGATTTTAGAGACCAAGCGATAGAGATCTTTGGTGCCGAAGCTGCACCAAAGGGCTTGAAAAAGATTGCTGAGATTTTGGTTGCAAAAGGTATTGATGATTTGCCAAAAGAAATTGCTAATAGTGAAGCGGTGAAAGAAATGAAAGAGCTGGTAGCGCTGCTTGAAAGCTCGGGAGTCTCTAACACAACGTTTGATATTACGCTCATGCGAGGCTTCGATTATTACACGGGCACAGTGTTCGAGTTCTTCGATACACACCCTGAAAACAGGCGCGCGTTGTTCGGTGGAGGTCGCTACGATGGCCTGGTAGGTCTGTTTGGCGCTGAACCGCTCTCTGCAGTAGGGATGGCGCCGGGTCTTAGTATGACGGAGCTGTTTTTACAGTCGCACGATTTATTGCCAGAGCTTACGTCAACCACCGAAGTGTATGTGGTTGTGCTGGGCGAAGCCGAAAAGGCCGCTACCACGCTGGCACAGAAGTTGCGCTCTGAGGGCGTTAATACCGAGCTCGACAACACCGGCCGAAAGCTTGATAAGCAAATAAAAACTGCCGTGAAAAAAGGCGTACCGTACATGTTGTTTATAGGCGAGGATGATATAAAAGCCGAAGTATACAACCTGAAAGATACAAAAACGTCCGAAGAAGAAAAGTTGAGTTTTGAGAGAATTGTTTCACGTATCAAAGACCGTCGTCGCAGGCAATCCGACGTAGACGATTTAGTTTAGCAGACCCTTGTCTCTTTGAACGAAACCCCTCTATCTGATATAGTGGGTCTTTGTATGAAGACTTCTGTAAAACACCTATCACCTACCAAAGTTAAATTAACTATTTCTCTTGGCGAGAAAGAGCTGGCCGACGCCGAGCAAGTGGCGCTGACAAAATTAGCGCGTGATATCAAAGCTCCTGGGTTTCGAAAAGGCAAAGTTCCGGCCAGCGTGGCAGCGAAACATGTCGATCAAAATTCGCTGATGCAGCAGACCGCTGACGATGCCCTGTCTAAAGCGGTTGCCGAGGCGTTCACATCGGAAGATATCCAAGCGCTTGAGCGGCCTGCGGTCGAGATTACAAAGTTTGTCCCTCGTCAGGAACTTGAGTTTACCGCTGAGGCTGAGGTGCTTCCGAAGGTAAAACTAGGCAATTACAAAAAGCTAAAAGCTACAAAAGAAAAAGTGAGCGTGTCAGCAAGCGACGTTGATGAAATTATCGAGCGCATGCGTGAATCAATGGCCGAGAAAAAGGAAGTGAAGCGCGCTGCTAAGAATGGCGACGAGGTCGTCATCGATTTCACTGGCAAAAAAGACGGCATTGCGTTTGATGGCGGGACTGCTAAAGATTACAGTTTAAAGCTGGGTAGCAATTCATTTATTCCTGGTTTTGAAGAAGGCCTGGTTGGCGTTAAGCCGGGTGAAGCAAAAGACCTCAAGCTTGAATTCCCTGATAGTTACCACGTAGCCGACCTTGCAGGCGCGGAAGTTGTATTTGAAACAAAACTTCACAAGGTGCTTGAGCCTTCGCTGCCAGAAGCCGACGACGCGTTTGCGAAGAAGGCGGACAAGCGATTCGAAACCATCAAAGAGCTTAAAGCTGATATTAAGAAAGAAATTACCGCGCAAAAAGAACGCGAAGCTACAGATAAACTAAAAGACGCGCTGGTCGAAAAGTTGATTGAAGCAAGCGATATTCCCGCACCCGAAGTGCTTATCGACGACCAAGTACGTTCGATCGAGCAAGACATGACCCAAAACTTAATGTATCAAGGCGTTAGCCTGGATATGTACCTGGCGGAAAAGAAGTTTGCTGATCGTGAGGATTGGATTGAAAATGAGGTAAAACCTGCGGCAGTAAAGCGCGTGAAGGCCGGGTTGGCGCTGGCTGAGTTATCAAAAGAGCTGAAAATTGAAGCTACCAGTGAAGAACTGGCAGGGCACCTGAATATGTACAAACAGCAGTACGCCAACAACCCAGAAGCAGCGAAGCGTTTCGAGGAACCAGAAGTGCAGCGCGACGTGGCAAATCGGCTGTTGACTGAAAAAACAGTCGACCAACTGGTTGCATTGAACTCGTAAATATCATATAGTATCGCTAGCTCCCGGCAGAGCGCTTATCTCCTCGGAAAGGAGGTGGTGCGGATGCGCAGTTTCTTTGTCGGATTCCTGTTTGGAATCGCGTCCCTTGCGGCGCTTCTGAAGATGCTTCAGAAACTCGACGATGAATTGAACGGACCCAGGTATCACTGATCTAGGTTGCAGCTCTGCCGGGAGCTGTAAACCTGAATATGCATTAGCACTCACACTTGACGAGTGCTAATTTGATTCGCTACAATGGGTGTATGACAAAGCCAAGCAACTACCTAGTACCAACCGTTATCGAGAGTTCGCGTGATGGCGAGCGCGCGTTCGATATTTACTCGCGCTTACTCAAAGAGCGCATTATTTTCCTGGGTGAAGATGTAAACCCGCACACAGCGAACCTGGTTGTTGCGCAGTTGCTTCATCTTGCCTATGAAGACCCGAAAAAAGATATTCAGCTGTACATAAACAGCCCTGGTGGTAGTGTGTACGATGGCCTAGCCATTCTCGATACGATGAATTTTATCAAGCCAGATGTCGCGACCTATGGCATAGGACTCCAGGCAAGCTTTGGTGCGGTACTACTCGCTAGTGGAGCAAAGGGAAAGCGACACCTGCTGCCAAACGCTGGCGTGATGATGCACCAGCCGCACGGTGGTACACGTGGCCAAGTGACCGACCAAGAAATTTCCCTTCGTGAAAGCGTGCGCCTGAAAGAGCTGCTTATTGACATCATGACCAAAGCAACAGGTCAAAAACGCGCCAAAGTAAAGACTGACATGGAGCGAGACTTTTGGATGGACGCGGCAGAAGCCGTGAAATATGGCCTTGCCGACAAAGTCGTCAAGTAGCCTCGGCTTGAAATAACCTCAGAAATATGCTAAAATATACATAGAGTGAAGCTACCAGGTTTCGCCAGACGAGAGGACCCGTCATGGGATTCTTCAGTGGGAACAACGGGCTGCAGCCGAGCGACTTCGCCAGCTGGAGCACCTCGCCTGCCAAGCAGAAGGCAATCAAGAGCCAGAAGGCTGACGAGCGGAAGGCCAAGCAGAGGGCCGCGAACGAGCGAGCTCGCGCGCAGCGCGCTCGCAAGCGCAAGCAGGCCAAGCGGGACCAGGCTCGCAAGAAGGGCAACACGTGGGGCTCGGCCAAGCCGGCCAAGCGGCGCTCTGGCTGGTTCGCGTGATCTGGTCTCTCAACCCCAGTCCGCGACCGCGCCATCTCAGGAGGCGCGGTCGCGGACAAGACCTAGAAATTATTATTGACAGCAAGGCGCCAAGACACTACAATATAGTGTAATGAAGGTTGCATAAGCTGCGGTTGTATTACACGCACGCCATTTGGCGGGCGTTTTTGCGTGTTAGAAAACCAGCGGAACTTAGATACTTCGGGCGCCTAGAAACAGTAGTAAGGATGCGAGACTTTACTGCTCAATAGCAATCAATAACAGATGAGGAATTAGCGTGGCAACAAAATACACTGCGACTACTAGCAATGGCCGTGTGTTCTTTACCCAAGACGACACAGCCCTGCCGCTACCAAATCTCATGGCTCACCAAAAGGATTCTTGGAAAGAATTCGTTGAAACGGGTTTGTCAGAGATTTTTACGGAACTTAACCCGATCGATGATTACACCGGTCAGAAACTAGCACTGCGATTTGGTAAATACCATTTCGAAGACCCAAAAAACAGCGAGCAATTCGCCAAAGAAAACAACATTACCTTTGATGCACCGCTACACATTACTGCCGAGCTGACCAACAAGGTAACTGGTGAGGTGAAAGAACAAGAAATCTACCTAGGCGACTACCCATGGATGACTGACCGTGGCACCTTTATCATTAACGGTACCGAGCGTGTTGTGGTAAGTCAGCTTATCCGTTCGGCTGGTGTATTCTTTACTGCCGACAACGTTGGTGGGCACAATTACTACGGCGCTAAGCTTATTCCTGGTCGTGGAGCATGGCTCGAGTTTGAAACAGCCGCAAACGGTACAATTTACGTAAAAATTGACCGCCGCCGTAAGCTGCCTGTCACCACATTGCTTCGCGCACTAGGCCATAGCAAAACTTCAGAGATTAAAGCATTGTTTGAAGGCGTTGACACTGGCGAAACCAAGTTCATCGACGCAACGCTAGAAAAAGATGCTGCTCGTGGTTCAAACGAAGCGCTTATCGAAGTATACCGTCGCCTACGCCCAGGCGACCTCGCTACTGTCGACAACGCTCGCCAAATGATTGAACGTATGTTCTTTGACTTCAAACGGTTCGACTATAGCCGTGTTGGTCGCTACAAGCTGAACCAACGCCTGAAAATGGACGTTGCTAACACTACTGAAAACCGCGTTTTCCAGATGAGTGATTTGATTGCTATCATCTCAGAGATTATTCGCTTGAATAACACACAGGAAGCCGCCGACGATATCGACGCGCTAAATAACCGCCGCGTGAAATTGGTTGGCGAACTTGTTGCTCGTCAGTTCCGTGTTGGTATGCTGCGCATGCAGCGCAACGCTATGGACCGCATGAGCATGAGCGATCTTGAAACAGTCACTCCAAGCCAGCTCATCAACGCGCGCCCTGTGGTAGCAGCAGTACGTGAGTTCTTCGCGAGCAGCCAGCTGTCGCAGCTGATGGACGAAGTAAACCCGCTTTCAGAGCTGTCACACAAGCGACGCTTGAGCTCGATGGGCCCTGGTGGTCTGTCACGTGAGCGCGCTGGCTTCGACGTGCGTGACGCGCACCCGACTCACTATGGTCGTCTGTGTTCTGTTGAAACACCAGAAGGTGCCAACATTGGGTTGGTACTGAACCTTGCAGCCTATGCGCGCATCAATGAGTACGGATTTATCGAAACACCATACCTTAAAGTAAAAAATGGCAAGGTAACTGATGAAGTTGAATACCTCGATGCATCACAAGAAGCAACCGAAGTAATCGCTGATGCTGGTGCGGCACTTGATAAAGCTGGTAAATTTACCGACGGCCGTGTGAGCGCGCGCAAGTATATGTTGCCTGAACAAGTCGACTCAAGCGAAATTACCTATATGGATGCTGCCAACAAGCAGATTCTTGGTGCAACAGCCAGCCTCGTGCCATTTATTGAAAAGAACCGTATCGACCGAAGTTTGACTGGTTCGAACATGCAGAAACAGGCCGTGCCACTACTCACTCCTGAAGCACCTACCGTGGGTACAGGTATTGAGGGCGAAGTTGCTCGCAACAGTAGCCAGTTGGTGCTTGCCGAAGGTGCCGGCGAAGTGGTTCGTGCTGACGGCGACGAAGTACATGTAAAGTACAAAGACGGCGTGAAAATCTACGAGCCAATTCACTTTGCAAAAAGCAATGACGACCGCTCGATTAACCAAAAAGTGATGGTAACTCGTGGCCAAAAGGTGAAAACAGGTGACATCCTGATTGAAGGCGCCTCGATTGCCGATGGCGAGCTTGCGCTAGGGCGTGACCTCACTGTGGCCTTTATGCCATGGGGTGGCTACAACATGGACGACGCTATCGTGTTGTCTGACCGATTGGTAAAAGACGACGGTCTGACCAGTATCAACATCAAAGATTACAACGTAGAAGTTCGTGAAACCAAGCTTGGTCCTGAAATTGTTACTCGGGATATTCCAAACGTATCTGAGGAGAGCCTGCGTCACCTCGACGAAAACGGTATCGTACAGGTAGGATCAGAAGTGAAAGCTGGCGATGTACTAGTAGGCAAAATTACACCAAAAGGTGAGCAAGAGCTGAGCTCTGAAGAGCGACTGCTTCGTGCTATCTTTGGTGAAAAAGCCAAAGATGTCCGTGACACGTCTCAGCGTATGAACAACGCTGGCGGTGGAAAAGTGGTTGGCGTGAAAGTATTCTCACGCGAAAACGGGCACGAACTAAAGGCTGGCGTACTGATGCAAATTCAGATTTTCGTGGCACAACTCCGTAAGATTTCTGTCGGTGACAAGCTGGCGGGTCGTCACGGAAACAAGGGTGTGGTAGCACGTATTCTTCCAGTCGAAGACATGCCATTCATGGAAGACGGTACTCCAATCGACGTGGTGTTGAACCCACTCGGTGTGCCAAGCCGTATGAACATTGGTCAGCTATTTGAAACACACCTTGGTATGGCAGCGAAAGCATTAGGCTACAAGGTCGCGACGCCACCATTCAACGGTGTGCCAAACGAAGTTATCTCAGCAGAGCTTGAAAAAGCAGGCTATGCTGCAGATGGCAAGAGCCAACTGTTTGATGGCCGTACCGGTGATGCGTTCGAAGAGCGCACCACTGTCGGTGTGATGCACATTATCAAGCTCCACCACATGGTATCAGACAAGATTCACGCGCGATCAATCGGTCCATACACTATGGTTACCCAGCAGCCACTTGGCGGTAAAGCGCAAAATGGTGGTCAAAGGTTTGGTGAGATGGAGGTGTGGGCACTTGAAGCATATGGTGCTGCAAACACATTGCAAGAAATGCTTACTATTAAGTCTGACGACGTCTATGGACGCGCAAAAGCTTACGAAGCCATCATTAAAGACGAAGAAATCGTTGGTCCGAAGCTACCAGAAAGCTTCAACGTGCTAGTAAAAGAGCTGCAAGGCCTTGGGCTTCGCGTTGACTTGCTGGATGAATCAGAAGTAGTAGATGCCGAAGAGGTCATCTCAGAGAGCGGACCGAGCGATAAATCGGTTCCAGCTGCACCTGTGCTAAGCGACGATGATGACGATGAGACTGTGCTAGACGAAGCAGATGATATCGACTTAGAGCACGAAGACACAATGCATGTAGAAACTGCTGAGGAATTTGCCGATGCAGATGATGAAGGAAAGGAGGTCGCGTAATGAGTCGGGTAATGGCAACTACTGGTATTGCAGATTTTGACGCAGTACGACTGGCCGTCGCGAGTCCAGATGACATTCTAAAATGGAGTCACGGCGAAGTAACCAAGCCAGAAACTATCAACTACCGTACCCAAAAACCAGAACGCGACGGGTTGTTCTGTGAGCGTATCTTTGGTCCGGTAAAGGACATCAACCCACACGACAGCAAGCTAAAAGGTGTTCGTTCGCGCGAAGCTGCCGTCGACAAAAATGGCGAATTGGTAACGAAAGCCATCGTTCGACGTGAACGTATGGGCCACATCAACCTAGCTGCGCCTGTAGCGCACATCTGGTTTATGCGGGGCACGCCAAGCGCGATGAGCTTGCTACTAGGCATGACGGTTCGTAACCTCGAACGTATCGCTTACTTTGCAACGTATGTGATTCTAAAGAGCGACGACGAAGCACGCGAAAAAATGCTCGCAGACCTCGAGGCTGAAACTGAAGCTGGCCGCGCAGCAATCAAGATGCGCTTTGAAAAAGCCGCTGGCGACAAAGACGCTGACGTAAAAGCACTTGCTGCCGAGCAAACTAAAGAGCAGGAAGAGCTTGAAGAACGCTACCTTGCAAAGAAAGCACAGCTTGAAAGCCTGGCGAAAGGCGCGCTTATTTCTGAAACCGACTACCGTAATCTTCCTGAAGAATACGAAGAGCTCGTGCAAGTGGGCATGGGCGGTACCGCACTAAAAGCACTGCTTGATGAAATCGACCTTCCAACGCTGATTGCTGAGCTAACTGAAGAAGTAGCTGGCGCCAAGGGCCAACGCGAGAAGAAACTGCTCAAGCGCCTCAAGGTGCTAGAGGGTATGCACGCGGCTGGCATCAAGCCAAGCAGTCTCACACTGACAGTTCTGCCAGTCATTCCTCCGGACCTACGTCCGATGGTACAGCTCACTGGTGGCCGTTTTGCAACCTCAGACCTCAACGACCTTTACCGTCGTGTAATCAACAGAAACAACCGTCTTAAGAAGCTCATCGACCTCAATGCGCCAGAAGTGATTCGTCGCAATGAAATGCGTATGCTTCAAGAAGCTGTTGACGCGCTGGTAGACAACTCGGCTGCTCGTGGTGGCCGTGCGGTCAACGCAACTGGTGGCCGCCGACGCCTGAAGTCAATCTCAGACATGCTAAAGGGTAAGCAAGGACGATTCCGCCAGAACCTACTGGGTAAACGTGTTGACTACTCTGGTCGTTCGGTGATTGTGGTAGGTCCAAAGCTGAAGATTAATGAGTGTGGCTTGCCAAAGCAAATGGCGCTCGAGCTATTCAAGCCATTTGTGATTAGCTGGCTGATTCGTGGCGAACACGCGCACAATATTCGCTCAGCTACTCGTTTGATTGAATCTGGCGACGCACTTGTATGGGACGCGCTTGACGACGTGATAAAGGGCAAGTATGTGCTCCTAAACCGTGCGCCGTCACTTCACCGTCTATCAATTCAAGCCTTCATGCCGAAGCTTGTTGAAGGTAAAGCGATTCAGCTGCACCCACTCGTAGCCAACGGATTCAACGCTGACTACGACGGTGACCAAATGGCTGTTCATTTGCCATTGTCTGACGAAGCGCAAGCTGAGGCTCGCGAATTGATGAGCGCTACCAACAACCTATTGAAGCCTGCTGACGGTAGCCCGGTGCTTAACATCGGTCAGGACGTGGTGCTTGGTAACTACTACCTTACCTACGAAAAGCCAACTGCACAGACAAAAGAACGTAAAGCCTACAGCTCTGTATACGAAGCCGAAATCGCCTACGACGAAGGCAAGTTGCAGCTGCAAAGCCCAATTCGCATCCACACCAAGGGCGAAAAGCGCGATACAACGCTAGGTCGCGTGTTCTTCAATGAAATCTTGCCGAAAGATTTCCCGTACGACAACAACGTGCAGACAAAGAAGCAGTTAAAGCGTGTTCTTGCGAAGATCTTCGACAAGTATGGCGCTGAAGAAACTGCTCGCACTGCCGACCGCATGAAGGGTCTCGCGTTCCGCTTCGCAACCGTGGCTGCTGTATCTACTGGTAAAGATGATTACCTGCACTTCGACGAAATCAACGAGTTCGTTGCCGAAGGTGACGCGAAGACCGCGTTGATCTCTGAACAATACGACCAAGGGTTGATTACCGAAGGCGAACGATACAGTCTGACGCTAAGCACCTGGCGTGCAGTCGACAACCAAGTGACTGAATTCCTCGAGAACCAGCTTGCCAACATGGACACCAGTATTTCTGTGATGGTCAACTCTGGTGCACGTGGTGATATCTCGAACGTGAAGCTTGCAAGCGCCATGATTGGTATCATGGTGGACGCAACCAACCGCGAGATTGAGCTGCCGATTCGAAGCAGCTACCGCGAAGGTCTCTCGTCACTTGAATCCTTCGTGGCTACTCGTGGTGCACGTAAAGGTCTGATCGACACCGCCTTGAAGACGGCTGACTCTGGATACCTGACTCGACGTCTTGTCGACGTGTCACAAGATGTCTTTACAGTAGAGGATGACAGCGACGACGAAGGCTTCACCATTTACCGTGATGAGTCTGAATCAACCATGATTGAGTTCGGCAACCGTCTGTACGGTCGTTATACCGCAGCGGACGTGCCTGGTCATATCGGCAAGGGTGAATTGATTACCCGTGAAGTTGCAGATGCAATTGACGCCGACAAGAAGGTAGCTGAAGTAAAGATTCAAAGCGTACTTTCTACAAAGAACCTGCAGGGCATACCACAAAAGAGCTATGGTATCGACATGGCAACAGGTAGCCTAGTAGCCAACGCACAGCCTGTCGGTGTTATCGCCGCCCAGTCTGTCGGTGAGCCAGGTACACAGCTAACGCTACGAACCTTCCACGCGTCTGGTGTGGCTGGTGGTGACATTACCCAAGGTCTGCCGCGTGTTGAAGAATTGTTCGAAGCTCGCACGCCAAAGGGTCAAGCGTATGTATCTGAAGTCGCTGGCCTTGTAGACGTGTGGGAAGACGGTGCAAACTACGTCGTACAAGTAACGCCAGAATCTGGCACGGTCGAGCGTATTGCGCTTGATGGCCGCAAGCCTGCCGTCAAAGCAGGCAGCAACGTAAAGGTAGGTGATGTCATCGCCAGTGGCGAAGACGATGCGAAGCCACTCGTTGCGCCATTCGACGGCGTAGTAGAATTCGCTGAAGACACCGCTGTTGTAGCAGCCAGCGCATCTGCGCCAGCACGCTACGAGATTCCTGGTAGCACACAGCTGGTGGTCAAGAAGGGCGATGTAATCGTTGCAGGTGACCGCTTGACTATCGGTTCATTGAACCTCCACGACCTAATGCGTCTAAAGGGTACCGAAGCAACTCAGCGCTACATTATCAACGAAGTACTGCGTATCTACGCCGCACAGGGTCAAGACGTTGCCGACAAGCACCTCGAAATCATTGTGCGTCAGATGTTTAGCCGTGTTCAGGTTGAAGATGCTGGCGACAGCGACTTCGTGACAGGTGACATCGTGTCGAAGGCTGCGGTAGTAGAAGCAAACGAACAGCTTGCCGCTAGCGGTAAAGAGCTGATTCAGTACACACAACTACTGCTTGGTATTACCAAGGTGTCTATCTGGAGTGATAGCTGGCTCTCAGCTGCGTCGTTCCAAGACACGACACGCGTGTTGATAAACGCTGCAACCAGCGGTCGCGCCGACCACTTGCATGGCCTAAAGGAAAATGTGATCATTGGTCGCAAGATTCCTGTTGGTACTGGTGCACTGAGCGATGCGGACGACGACGATATGTCGACCGACCTCGCTGATGGCATCGCAGAAGATGTAGATTTACACGATTCAGTGTAGTCGCGTCGCCAACAAATGGAGTACAATACCCCGAACTATGGGGTATTGTATTTTTATGCAACTTATGCTATAATAGCAGTATGGTAAATGCAAATGATAATCTTAAAGGCTGGAAAAGTAGTAATCTCGACCAGCCACATGGTGACCCACATGGCGATATGCTGAGGGACCACATGGTAGCACCCGAAGCAGACCGTGTTCTCGATATGTCGGTTGTTGCCGAAACACCATCTTTCAACGAACTGATCCGTCAAGCCGATGCAGTCGCAGAAGCTCGCAGCGCAGTAGAAAAAGCACTAGACTCTGCTGATACTACTGGACAAACAGAGTGATTCTTGCTATAATTCTGTACAAGAGTTTCCGCTTGTTTGATTACAGAAACGTGTACACTTCTATAATAAAACGGGCAAAGCCGCGACTCCAGTAGGCATGCTGAGCCTCCGTGACTCGCAAAATCACTAATTTTAGTAATGGGAGCCATATTTTAATATGCCTACAATCAATCAACTAGTGCGTAAGCCACGCAAGACTGCTTCGAAAAAGTCGAAGTCACCTGCGCTTGGTACCATTCACAACGCACTAAAAACTCGTTACTACGAGCAAAACGCTCCGCTAATGCGCGGCGTTTGTGTAAAAGTAACGACTAAAACACCGAAAAAGCCTAACTCGGCGCTTCGTAAAGTCGCACGTGTTCGTTTGACCAACAAGCAAGAAGTCTGGGCGTACATTGGTGGCGAAGGCCACAACCTACAGGAACACGCCGTTGTGCTGGTTCGTGGTGGTCGTGTGCCAGACCTTCCAGGTGTTCGCTACCACATTGTTCGTGGTGCGCTCGACCTTCAGGGTGTTGATGGACGCAAACGTGGCCGTAGTAAATACGGTACGAAAAAGGAGTCTAAGTAATGCCTCGTAAAGTAACCAAAAAACTACAGCGCGAGCTAAAGCCAGACCGCAAATACCAGAGCGTGCTGGTGCAGCGCCTTATCAACAAGTCTATGCTCGATGGCAAAAAGCTTGCCAGCGAACGCATGGTCTACGCAGCTCTAGAAGCAGCTGCGAAGAAAGTAAAGTCTGAGGACCCACTGGAAGTGTTTGAAAAAGCACTAAAGAATGTTTCACCAAACTTCGAAGTAAAGAGCCGACGTGTCGGTGGTGCGAACTACCAGATCCCATTCCCAGTTCAGGGTCACCGTCAGCTACACTACGCGTACAGCTGGCTGGTACAGAGCGCACGTGCTCGCAAGGGTATGCCATTTGAACAGCGCCTCGCTGCTGAAATTGTAGATGCCTACAACGAAGCTGGTGCTGCCTTCAAGAAAAAGGAAGACACCCACAAAATGGCCGAAGCCAACCGTGCCTTCGCTCACTTTGCTAGAGGATAAAACACGCAATGTTTTCAGAACGCCTATCACAACGAAAAGTGATGGGCGTTGCCTTTGCGTATTTAAAACACCTTGAGCGATAGAAAGCCGCAGATACCGACCGCTACCGTTTTAAACATGAAGATTTGGATATTGAAGAAGTAATTCAAGTGGGAAATTCAATCGGATCATGAGCGGTGTTAGGGTTTTTGCTGCGGCCACTACACGCGCACAGAGAACGTTTTCTCGAGCATGCTCGTGAGGTAGAAGGTTTTCGACCAGGCGATGAATCTATCGCGTCGTTTGCGCTAAGCAAGGTAAGCCAAAAGTCTCGCGAACGTTTCAGTCGAACGATACGTAGCACCACTGAATCGTCCGAATAAAAGCCGCACTCAACTAGGCTTTACAAAAGCACAAGAACTTTGCTATAACTAAAGCAAATGAGGGATGTAACACAAACACTGAACAGGTTGGACTACTGATATGGCAGGAGCCGCGCTGAAATGGTGTAGTGACTACTCTCCAAGACAGCCGGCCGAACATGTGCCACCAGACATCGCAGAACGTGAATTGCATCGCTTTGGGTCTCGTCGTACGCCAGAAGGGTTGTTTCGCTCAGCATGGAATCAAGTCGAATACGCGCTGAATCAGCAGGTCGAACAGCCGCCAGAGGCGAGAGATATCTATTTTCAGCATACGCAAGATCTTCTAGGCATGATTGTTCATAATCCTTCTGCGCATCAAGATGTGATGCTTAACAGCTTTATACTTTCATCATACATACCACTGCTTAGGAAGAGATCCCACAAAGAAGATATCACTCGACAAGACTGCGAGAGTATTTATGAAAGCGTAGGTGCTGCCATGGCATACATGAAACCGCTAGATATTCACGAACCACCACAATGGATTATGCTTGAGGCAGCAGTGCTAGCGCTTTCTGCTCGTACAAGGCAGCCAGAGCTACTCTTGTATCCGAGCTCTCCTCGTGAAGAAAATTCTGATCACGCATGGCTGAATCACGATAGTTATTTCTTTCAAGACCAGACAAAATATCCTATTCAACAGAAGCTCGTCGCAACAGATAAAGAATATGATGAATGGATTCAGGTGCTCACGTTGGAGCCATTGGTTGACAGAGCCTTCAGGCGTGCTGGGCTCGATAGTGACTTATCGTCGTATAAAATTAATTACTTACTTTCACTCGTCATTACTGAAGCTGCTCATCAAGAGCTTGCTGAAGAAGAAAAGCGGTTTCTTGATATTTTATCGAGCGCTGTTGCATCGTATCGTAAGAAAAGACCCACATTGGTAACGAAACCCTCTATCAAGAACGCAGCTTAGAGTGGAGCGTCCTGGTACTACCATGAGGTTGCAACACCTCAGGAGACACCTTCAGCACAAGCATAAACGCCAGTAGCACGGCAAACCCACACATTATCGATGGGATGCCGGCCAGCGTGCTAGGGTCGAGAATATTCACGGTCGCGGTAGGGATAATAAATGCTGCATAGCCAACCACCAGTGCGTACAGCGCTCTTTTTCTATGTAACGGTAGTGATGCTGCCCATTGCAAGGCGAGGCCAATTGCAACCGCCATCCAGCCATAGTAAAACAGCCCAAATACATCACCTGAATTGCCGAGGGTGCTAAATACGGCGTAATTATCGTAGCAGGCATGCGCAGGAATCGACGCGGAGGTAAGCAGGAAAAAGCCCACGAACGACGCACCCGTTCCATACGCTGCCCACACTAGCTTACCGGGCTTCTTATTCGCGATTGCGTGCGCCAGGTGTAATCCGAGCGGTGGCAGCATGGTAATAGACGCGAATCCAATGCGTGCAGCCAAATTACCGCCACTCAGCGACCCGCCGCATATAGCGTACTCGGTGGCTTGAAACAGAGCGAGAAATACCAAAATACTCGCAACAAGTCGCGTCATGGTGCTCATTTTGTATCGCCACAGCACATAGGCGGCAAAACTAATTTCTATTAAAAATGTCGCCAACATCACGGGTGGTGAAAAGCAGTAGAGGTGCATTGGTTTTTTCATACTGCACTCAGTATAGCATCAGTGATGTTTATGCTTGCCTGAATCAAAGAATTCGTTTTTAATAAACATATGACAGAGCGTGTCAGAGTGACAGACTATCTACGAACACAGATTGACCACGATTATGTAGCAACGCTTGCGCAGGCTCGGCTTGATCGATTTGGCGCTGCCGACCTCTTAGCATCGATTGAGCTTGAAGAGGAGTGCCAAACGGCGAGTGTCCAGAAGGAAATCGACATTTTCTCTGGAATAGTGGCTCTTGTCGAAAAAGAAGATTTTGGTAAAGACATGGATAGGTTACAGCTAGCTTTTCGGCGTGGGCAGACCCTGGCAGTGGATTCACTCGATATTATGGCCTCACGACTAAGCGTTGACCCTGAGGGGTGGCGAGAACGCTACCTGGGCGGGAGTGATACAACTGGTCTTGAAATACCCGAAGACATGACCGTCGAACAGCTAATACGAGTGATTGCGATTGGGTTAAAAGATGAAGGAACGAGAGCATGGGAGCGCCTAGAAAAGGCCTATCAACTACTACTCGATGCATTCGCAAGCCATAACGGTATGGCTGCGTCGCTGGAAGAGTATGAAATGCTACGTAGCGGCTTTGCCTTTGCGTTGATGAAAGGAAGGACTGCAATCGGTGCGGAAGCCTTCGAGGCTCAAAAACATACGATGGTCGAAGAACTGCATCAGCCAGGCGCACCGGACGTGTTGGCGGGCGAAATAGAGGTATTTCTGCAAGGCGGGCAGGAGACGTAGTGTAGGACATGGAAAAGCTTCCCTCTACCAACCCCTCCGATATTGCGAGCATCATACTTCATTGCCGTGATGTAGCGACCCAAGCCCTTGTGTCGGACGCGTTTGATGCAGTGGTCGGCGAAATTGGCACGCAAGAAAGTTCGCGCGAAGGCGGTATATACGATGAGATCTTTACTATGGCCAAAAATATATTTGGTGCCGTGAGCGAAGAGCTTACTCCAGAAGCAGCCGCTTTTGTCGACGGGGCGTGTGTCGCTATCGCATCGGCTGATACGCTCGCAGATGAACTAGCAGTCGACAAGGATCGAGTCCGTGCGCATTTTGTTGCGCACCTGGCGGTACAGACGAGCGAACAATTTGCGGCAAACCAAAGGTTGTATGCTTCTGTGACCACGATTTCCTATGGTGCGCTGCAGCTCGCTGCGGAAGCTGAATACGCAACAGAGCCAGAGCAACAGGCGTGTTTAGCAGGCCACGATGTGATTGCGACGCGACTTGCGCACAGTGTCTTTAGCGTGCGAGCTCAGGACAAGCTAGCAGACGCATGGGTCAGCGTGTCTACGGGTAGGCTGGATGAAGATTATGAGAAATTATTTATAGAAAAAGAGCCGATTGTCGTGGAGCCAGAGTTAATCCCAGATGGCTACGAGCAACCATTTGATCCGCTGGGGCATGCCGACGAAGCACTCGCATGTAGCTATATGCTAGGTCGGCTCGGTTCACACGATTCGATCAATCATGGCATTCGGGCACTGTATCGACTGAATATGCTCAATCACCCTGACCTGATAGAGCGCCTACTCAATATCGGCAAATTTCTGGAGCCATATGATGATGATATGGACATGACTGATCCGCATATACGACGAGCGGCGACTTTTTCGAGCGGGGCTGCGCTCGCGCTCGGCATGGTCGACATACTTTCCATCGAAGCGCGTGGTAAGCGCAGAGATCTATGGCGCGAAGCATGGATAGACGCACCGCAGATGCATGACTTTCCCGCAGAACTCAGTAGAGAAGTCGAAACTCCACATGAAGCTAAGCAAGTGGGCGACGCACTCATGGATCTGGGAAATATCGCGTATGAAAACATGGATGATGTATACAAGCAGATGATTGAAACTATCGAGGACAACTATCCTGGTATTGTCGAGCATTCAAATATTTTCAGGGCGTCATTTGCCTATGTATTTCAAGTCGGACGGCAAATACTTGCTGAAGTGACGCTAGCCGAACAGCTAGATGAGATCGTAGAGAATGCAATGCCAAAGGAGAAATATTTCGAAGCCGAAGCCAGGCTCTTTCTCAACGGCTTCCTGTAGATTTACTGTGGAAATTGTCGAGGAGATTTGGTATAATATAGCTAAAGCGCTATTTTTTATGGCAAAAAATAACTAAGTAACATATCTCGAGAGAGAAAGAGGAACAACATGGCACAAAAAGACGTCCCCTTGAAGGACTATCGCAATATCGGTATTATCGCGCATATTGACGCTGGTAAAACCACCACGACAGAAGGTATCTTGTACCGAACTGGCATCAATCACAAGATTGGTGAAGTACGTGGCGACGGCGACGGTGCAACTACCGACTGGATGAGCCAAGAAAAGGAACGTGGCATTACCATTACCTCTGCTGCAGTAACGTGTTTCTGGAAAGACCACAAGATCAACATTATCGACACTCCAGGCCACATCGACTTTACCGCCGAGGTAGAGCGTTCTTTGCGCGTGCTCGACGGCGCTGTGACCGTATTTGACGGCAAGATGGGTGTAGAAGCCCAGTCTGAAACCGTATGGCGCCAAGCCAACAAATACTCTGTGCCTCGTGTATGTTTCATCAACAAGATCAACCAAACCGGTGGTGACTTCTATAAATCTCTCGAGAGTATCCACACACGTCTCAGTAAAAATGCACTGCCTGTGCACCTGCCGATTGGCTTCGAAAAAGACATCAATGGTGTTGTAGACCTAATCGAGATGAAAGCCTACACCTACAGCGATTATACTGACAAACAGCTTGTTGAAAGTGAAATCCCAGCTGACATGGCTGAAAAGGCCAAAAACGCACGAAGCCTACTGGTAGAAGCTGCTGTAGAAGCAGACGACGACTTAATGATGCGCTTCCTGGAGGAAGGCGAAGAAACAGTTACGAAAGATGAGCTAAAAGCAGCCCTACGCAAGCGCGTGCTTGGTGGCGACTTCTTCCTAGTAACAGGTGGCGATGGCCGCGGCGTGATTGTAGAGAAACTACTCGACGTGATGGTAGACTTTCTGCCAAGCCCACTTGATGTAGATGAAATTTGGGGTACCGACACCAAGACTGGTGACCAGATTAGCCGCAAGCCAGACACGAGCGAACCGATGACTGCGCTCGCGTTCAAGATCGCAACCGATCCATTTGTAGGAACGCTCACCTTCATCCGCGTGTACTCTGGCGACCTAAAGGCCGGTAGCTATGTATTGAACACCACGACTGGCGACAAAGAGCGTATCGGCCGTATTGTCCGTATGCACGCCGACAAGCGTGAAGAAATCGACCACGTGGCCGCAGGTGACATCGCAGCTGTAGTAGGCCTCAAGAATACGACTACGGGTAATACGCTATGTGATGTGGCAAAACCAATCGCACTAGAGTCTATCACCTTCCCAGAACCTCCTGTATCGATTGCGGTAGAGCCAAAATCAAAAGCCGACCAAGAGAAAATGGGTATCGCCCTGCAGCGCCTTTCAGGTGAAGACCCAACCTTCCGTGTGCATACCGATGAAGAAACCGGTCAAACTATTATGTCTGGTATGGGTGAGCTACACCTCGATATCTTGATAGACCGAATGAAGCGAGAGTTTAACGTAGAAGCAAACGTAGGTGAACCACAAGTTGCCTTCCGTGAAACCGTAAAAGGCACCGCTCAGGTGCAAGGCAAGCACGCCAAACAATCTGGTGGTCGTGGTCAATATGGTGATGTGTGGATCAAGATCGAACCAAACGAAACCGGAAAAGGCTTCGAATTCGTTGATGAAATTAAAGGTGGTGTCGTTCCTCAGGAATACCGCCCAGCCGTTGAAAAGGGTATCCGAGAAACCCTCGACGGCGGTGTGATTGCCGGCTACCCGGTAGTAGATGTGAAGGCGACGCTATACGATGGTAGCTACCACGATGTTGACTCGTCTGAACTCGCTTTTAGCCTGGCTGGTAGCCTGGCTGCGCGTGCAGGCGTAAAGGCGGCTACACCAATTCTGCTCGAGCCTGTGATGCACGTTGAAGTCACCACTCCAGAAGAATTCATGGGCGACATCATCGGCGACCTAAACAGCCGCCGTGGACGCATTGACGCCATGGAAGACCTCATGGGCGGAGCAAAGCTAATCAAAGCGTATGTACCGCTTGCTAGCATGTTTGGCTACACCGGCGATATTCGTAGCATGAGTCAAGGCCGTGCGGCAAGTACGATGGAGCTTGCGCAGTACGAAGAAGTACCGCCAAACGTCGCGCAAGAGATTATTGAAAAACGCAGTAAGTAATCTAGCTTGTAAACAGAAACAGTCCGCTACAAACGCGGACTGTTTTAGTGTCGTATCAATGCAGGGCCTGGGCCCCGGCGCAGACCCGAGAGGGAGTGCGCCGGGGCTCAGGTCAGCGCTCCGATGAAGTTGATGATGCCATCGAAGAGCAGGGTTGCGAGGTACCAGCCCTCGTCGGCCAGCGCCTTCGTGGTGTCCGCCAGGCTGTTTGGGCGCTCGTTCGCCCAGTAGATCAGGAACACCGCGAGGATAAAGACGACGACGGGTTTCCGCAGAACGGTCACCGCGACCTCCTTCGTGCCGTCACGGGGTGCGACAGCTCACTATTACTTAATCGTATATTTACTAAAATGTCAAGTTGGTAAATTTGGAGTGTGGTCGGTACGTGCTATAATGCCAAGCATAACCTTAAAGACAAGAGGTGATTGGTATGACGAAAAAAACATTACTATTGTTTAGTCTGGTAGCGCTGCTGGCGGTGGGTTCTGCGTCGCCTGCATTTGCACGCAGAGGCTCAGACGATAATCAAATGAAGGTATCGCGCTACGATGAGGACGAATCTGAGAACGAAAGTGAAAACGAGCAAGAGGTAGAGACTGAATCTGAGGATGTATCTGATGATTCCAAAGTACGTACTCGTGAGCAGTTAAACCTTCGTATCGTAGAAAAGCGTACTGAGCTAGAGCGAAAGTTTGAGGCACGCAAAGAAAAACGCAAAGAAAAGCTAGAAGGCAAACGATTCGAACTGTGTGAAAAGCGTGAAGATCGCATCAATCGGCTACTGCAATCAAGTGCCGAGAATGTACAAAAGAAGTTAGTGGTGTTTCAGCGTATAGAGCAAGGCGTGAAAACGTTTTATGAAAACAAAAACTTGAGTGCCGTGGGGTATGACAGCGCCGTGAACATGGTTGACGAGGCGGAAGCTGCAGCAATCGCTGCTATTGACGCCATGAGTAATGTGTCGTTTGAATGTGACGACGCCGATGGCTCTAACCCAGGAGTGATAATTAGCACTGCGGCGCGTGCACGACACGATGCTCTAAAAGAATACAAAACAGCAGTGCGTGAACTGATAGTGGTAGTGAAACAAGCACTGCAAGCATCAAACGCATCTGAGGATGCGACCAAAGAAGACTCAAGCTCATTGGATCAAGGAAATTAGGAGAGCAACATGAAACGTATTCAAGGATTTAGCGTAGTAGAAATACTGATTGCTGTAGCGGTGGTAGCAATTGTAGGCGCGTTAGCATATGTTGCCTGGAACAACTTTGCCGGCAATGATGAGCCCGCGGTTTCAGAAACGGCTACGTCGGACACACAGGAACCTGCCAAGATTGAGTCTGAAAGTGATCTTGATGACGCGCTGAACACGATTGATAGCACATCGGTTGATGACGACGACGCCACTGAGGCGCAGAATGAAGCTAGATTATAGTGTCTACTTGTTCAGTCGTCGTTAGGTGCGTATCATAAAAATATGAGACGACCATACATAGTTGCCATAGTAGGCTTGGGCCTGCTGTGTGTACTGCTGACAAGCTGGTTTGCGTATATGTCGACCATAACTCGCTATGCCGACGAATATACTGCAAGTGCAGAACAGTATGTTCGTAAACTTACTGGGTCCGAATCAGCATACAAGATGTATAGCCAGGCGCCGGTATTAGATAAGAAGGTGTTAGGTAGCTTAAATGCCAGTTATTCGAACGCTCAGAAGCGTTCAGAGATGATTGATTACGTGGTAGGCTATCTCGCTCAAATACACGAAGCAAGGCGTAAACCGAGCAAATCGCTGGAGGCAGAGCTGTACTTCATGCATACGAAATTTTGGAACGCGCGATTTAAAGCCTATAATGCTGCCTCGCTAGCTGTGTATGAAAATATTACAAAGCTAGATAGCGTTACAACTGCAACGATTCATAAAAAACGGCTGGCAGCTTATGCGAAGGCGGCAAAGCAATACTCTGATAACCTCAATGCGTACAAAGTAAGCAGTAGTCTGTATGGCCAACGTGTGGTCGAGCTACAGCAGGCTCTTGCGCGATACAGTGCGGAATGTGATAAAGCCGTTGCAACCTTGAGTCTTACGCCTGATGTGATTGAGCTTGGTTTTGTCTCCGAGGTTAACAATGAATTATCCAGGGAACTCAGAAATATACGGGATACCTATCAATACATCGTTTCCTTTCCCGCAAGCTTCGGGTCGCACGAATTGCAAAAACGCGCGCTTTTTCGACTAAAAGACTCGATACAGGATGTGGACAATATATCGTCAGCTGAACAAGCGCGATCTCTGATGAAAGTCACAGTAACAACTGATTTTATAAAATATATCAGGCCAAATACATACAGCGACTCGAGCTTTGCAAGCAGATATGGGTCAGTGCGCGTGCTGTCGCAGCAACTGCATCAGCTAATAGAAAATGCTGAGGTAGCGGAACGCAACCAGCTAGCAGCAAAGGCAAAGTACCAAGATATCGCACAGCTATTAGACCTATTTGCCGACCCAGATTCCGAGACTGATGTATCGCTCACCACCTACGTACGCAATCAAATAGCGACCTTCAATCAGCTATCAGACAAAAATAAAGTAGCGTACTTTGATGAGCTATATGCGGAACTCTCGAATCGTGAGGTATCATACTATGTTCGTGACGAATATAAAAAGATAATTACAGCCCTCGATTCTATACAAAAAGAACTACAGGTTCAATCGCAGGACATTTCACGTCTTCGTAAACAGCTTGCTGCATTTCCAGAAACAGATGATAGTTTGACGCAAACGCTAGAAAAGCTAAACCTTTCAAGTTCTTTACGAAAAACAATATATGATCGTGAAGACCTGTTGAATAGCGTGAAAGATGTGGTAAAGTTACTGCCCCCAATTGAAAGAAAAGCTAAAGACATAGAGGCTCTAAATCGTGAGCTGTTGTTGCATCTGAAGCTACTTGTAGGAACAATGCAGTAAGATTACTTGTTTGAACGAACCACGAGCGGTATGATAAGAGGAATGAGGGCTAATCATAAGCTAGCCGTGGGCATAGGGATAGTAGCGCTACTGGCGGGCTTGTTTTGGTGGCTAATCGCCGGGGCGCAGATAGATGTGCTAGCGCCGAAAGGTGTGATAGCCCAGCAGCAGAAAACATTGTTCATATTCACGATAGCACTCAGCGCGATTGTGGTTGTGCCTGTGTTTATATTACTGGCTATGTTCGCGTATAAGTACCGAGATACCAACCCAAAGCACAAAGGCTACGACCCAGAGTGGAAAGAAAACTCGAAGCTTGAGGCAGTGTGGTGGGGTATACCAATAGTGATTATAGGCATCCTGGCGGGAGTTACCTGGTATACGAGTCATTCGCTTGACCCCTACCGTGAGATCGAATCAAAGCACGCGTCTATACCTGTGCAGGTGGTTGCATTGCAGTGGAAGTGGCTCTTTTTGTACCCCGAACAAGGTGTCGCTACGCTGAATTATGTGGTGATGCCGAAAGATGTGCCGGTGACGTTCTCGCTGACTGCCGATGCGCCAATGAGTGCCTTTTGGATTCCGGCACTTGGCTCGCAGATATACAACATGAATGGTATGACTAGCAAGCTAAACCTTATGGCGACGGAACTGGGCGAATACCGGGGCTACAGTACAAATATTAATGGCCGTGGCTATGCTGACATGTCATTTACCGCAAATGTGGTGGGTCGTGATGATTTCTACTCGTGGGCAGAAGGCGTGACAACAAGCAGCAGTATTGCGGGTATTAATGAGAATATATTCAATGCTCTCAAAACTCCCTCTGTCGAAAAGAGTGCTATCACATACAAACTGACTGACCCAGAACTGTATAACCACATCGTCGGTTCGTACATGCCGCATATGATGCATGATGAGCCTGAAGACGCTACAATGGATGCAATGCATATGGAGGGGCATCACTGATGGAATTACTGAGCGGATTACTGGGCCGTATGAGCTTAGACTATTTGCCGACTGAACCAGCTACTATTGGCGCTGCGGTCGGTATGCCGCTAGGAGCGCTAGGCGTTGCCGCCGCATTAACCTATTTTAAAAAGTGGGGTTGGCTGTGGAACAACTGGCTCACCAGCCTAGATGCCAAGAAGATCGGCGTCATGTACATTGTTGTGGCACTTATCATGCTCTTTCGAGGGCTGTTTGATGCGCTGATGTTGCGTTTGCAAACTGCAGTTGCCGTGAATGGTGCTAGTGGTCCGTTCGATACGGACACGTTCCAGCAAGTGTTTACTGCGCACGGCACTATTATGATTTTCTTCGTGGCGATGGGACTGATGTTTGGGCTTATCAATGTAGTGATGCCGCTGATGATAGGTGCGCGGGATATGGCCTTCCCGTGGCTCAACTCTGTCAGCTTCTGGCTGTTCGTCGCGGGTATGATACTCAACAACGTTGCCTTGATATTCGGTGGCTTTTCGCCTGGTGGCTGGCTGGGCTACCCACCGCTGACAGGGCTCGAGTATAACCCTGGCCCTGGCGTTGATTATTGGATATGGAGCTTGCAGATAGCGGGCTTGGGTAGTTTGTTCTCGGGTATCAACTTTATCGTCACCATCCTAAAGAAACGTGCTCAGGGTATGACGCTTATGAAAATGCCTATTTTCCCATGGAGCGTACTAGTTACCTCTGTACTCATCGCCCTCGCATTTCCGATACTCACCGCGACGCTTGCCTTGTTGTCGCTGGATCGCTTAATGGGCATGCACTTCTTTACGTCCGACATGGGTGGGAACCCGATGATGTATATCAACCTCATATGGGCGTGGGGTCACCCAGAGGTGTATATATTGGTATTGCCGGCATTCGGTATCTTTAGCGAGGTGGTACCAACATTTGCACGAAAAGCACTATTTGGCTACAAAACCATGGTCGCAGCGCTAGTCGCTATTATGTTCTTTAGTTTTATCGTGTGGCAACACCACTTCTTTACCATGGGTGCTGGGGCGAATGTGAATGCCTTCTTTGGCATTATGACTATGATTATTGCTATACCTACTGGCGTGAAGATATTTAACTGGCTGTTTACCATGTACAAAGGCAAGATATGGTTTACGGCACCGATGGTGTGGTTCCTGGCGTTTGTCGTTACGTTTACGCTGGGTGGTGTTACTGGCGTAATGATGGCAGTGCCAGCACTTGATTTCCAGGTGCATAACAGCCTCTTTTTAGTGGCGCACTTCCACAACACCATTATCGGCGGCGTAGTATTCGGGTTCCTCGCAGGTATTACGTATTGGTTTCCAAAGGTCTTCGGCTTTCGGCTCTACGATGCTATGGGCCGCTGGTCTGCCTATCTATGGCAAATTGGGTTTATATTGGCGTTTATGCCGTTGTACATCCTGGGCTTGATGGGCGCTGTGCGGCGACTCGACCATTACAGCGACCCCACCTGGCAACCTTTCTTTATTGTCTCGGGCATTGGCGTGCTCGTGATACTCGCGGGCACAACAATGCTCGTAGCACAGGTTGCCTATAGTATATGGAAACGAAAAGAACTGGTCGATACGAATGGTGATCCATGGGATGGCCGCACGATTGAATGGTCTGTGCCGAGCCCGGCCCCGCATTTTAATTTCGCATCGACCCTCAAGGTAACTCAGCGTGACGATTGGTGGTACAAGAAACAAGCAGGGAAGCATCTTACGCCGCCTCCACCTAGCGCCTATAAAGACGTGTGGTTGCCAAAGAATAGCGCGAGCGGCCTGCTGGTTGGCGCTGGTGCTGGCATGTTTGGTTTCGCTGCAATCTGGCACATGTGGTGGCTGCTTGTGGTCGCGCTTGTATTCGTGGTAGCTGTCGTTATTCGCCGAACATATGATACAAACAGTGAATTCATGATTCCCGCCAAAGAGCTGATGCAAGAAGATTTGTTGGTGTACAAGAGGAGAAACGCATGAGCCACTCGGTGACCGAGACAGAAAAGCTCGACAACACAACACTGGGCTTTTGGCTGTACTTGATGACAGACATCATGATATTCGCCAGTTTATTTGCAACCTACCTGGTACTTGTAAACGCGACCGCGGGTGGCCCTAGCGCGTCCGACATATACAGCGCTGATTTTGCGTTGTTGCAAACGGTTATCCTGCTAACCAGCAGCTTTACATGTGGAGTATCAGCGCTATTGCTACGCAGAGGCAAAAAGACAGCCAGTATGTGGCTACTGCTCGCTACGGTTGTTCTGGGAGCAGCCTTCTTGGCGCTAGAGGTCTTTGAGTTCAGCACTCTTGTGAGTGAGGGGCATACGTGGCAGACAAGTGCGTTTCTCTCGGCATTCTTTACTCTGGTGGGCACGCATGGGCTGCATATAAGTGTGGGACTCATATGGGCAATCACATTGCTTGTGTACATGTATCGCACACGCATAGGCAGCGATATGGTGCGTAAAATGATGCTCTTCGCGCTATTTTGGCACTTCCTGGATATCATTTGGATATTTATCTTCACTATTGTGTATCTGATGGGGGTTGCGTCATGAGTCGATCGCTAGCGCACGAGCTTGGTAGGTATAGTACAGGTTTTATTACGGCATTGGTGCTCTCGGTCGCGGCATACCAGCTGGTAGTCAGTGGCTGGGTTACATCCGGCGGGTGGCTCGCTTTTATACTGCTAGTACTTGCAGCCGCTCAGATGATTGTACAGGTAGCATTCTTTCTTCATCTGCGCTCCGAACAAAAGCCGCGCTGGCAAACATACTCGTACGCATTTACCTGGCTGATGCTGTTGGTCATTATCATTGGCTCGATTTGGATCATGCGCAACCTTGACTACAATATGCATATTGCACCCGAGCAGGTGAATGATTATATGCTGAAGCAGGCGCAGAAGGGCTTTTAATGAGCCTACGTGATTGGTACTACCTCACGAAGCCTGGCATCGTATATGGCAATGCGCTTCATTTCATCGCAGCGTTTTTGATAGGTTACACTGCACAGAGTTCGCTGATTCTCGGGCTAGTGTCGCTGCTCGGTACGTCACTTATTATAGCCTCGGCGTGCGTCGCGAATAACTATCTTGATAGAAATATAGATTCTCGTATGACGCGCACAAAGCAGCGTGCGTTGGCGAACGGAAAATTGCCTGGCTACGAAGCGGTACTGTTTTCGGTTGTTCTCGGCTTGGTGGGGGCGAATATACTGGCGCTCGCGCAGCTGTGGCTAGTGCTTGGGCTCGGAGTGCTCGCGTTTTCTTGGTACGTGTGGGTCTATACGTTCGCGAAACGCTCGACCATACATTCCACGCTTATCGGCACCGTACCAGGCGCACTACCTGCTGTAGCTGGGTACGTAACAAACGAACAATACTCCACAGCGGGAGCCTGGCTGCTGTTTATTCTGCTGGTTGCCTGGCAGATGCCACACTTTTACGCCATAGCTATATATCGTAAAAACGAATACGCCGCTGCAAAACTGCCCGTGGTCAGTGTCGTGCTGCCTCGCGCTGCGATTGGCCTGCAGATGATATTGTGGGCGGCTCTATACGTATCAGCTATCGTATTACTTGTTGCAACGGATGTGTTTTCTGCTGCGAGTGGGGTGATACTGCTAGTAGGCGCAGTCTACTGGCTATTTTCGATACAGGGGGGTGCTCGGGTTGCCTACAAGGATACATGGGCGCGCCGTATCTTTAAGCAATCACTCTTGTTATCGATACTCTTGTTCGTATCAGGAGCAATAAACGTCTTCGTACGCTAAAACTCTCGCTAGGGTCTTTACCGATACGTGAAAACTCTGTATAATTAACACCAATGCGCCTGCGAGGTGTTTTTACAGTTGGATATACTGTATGGACCCTTGCTACTAACGCTAAATAATAAATTACTAATAGGAGATAAATCTAACAATGGCAGATTTTGATCGAAGCAAGCCGCACGTAAACGTAGGTACTATGGGTCACGTTGACCACGGTAAGACTACT
>JAUIII010000012.1 GCA_030431855.1 bacterium | reverse complement strand
GTTACGTTAGTCTTCCTCACTTTATTGGTTCTGAACGTGTAAGCAACTTTATCCGTAGGCGCGGTATGGGGCACGATGCACTGAAAGATTATCGTGACAAGCACTTGATTACAATAGGCCGTCGCGCTGTTGATATGACAAAATAGCGAGCTAGTTCGTAGGAATCTGCAGCGATGCGTCGGTGAGTGCCTCGCCTGAAAACGCATCGATTGCAGTGGCATCTTTTAATTCTTGAGAATAGAGTTGATTGAACTCTTTGAGAGCTGCAGCATTAATCTGCCCGTCTTTCGAGTATCCTTCGAAAACCTGACGTTCGCGTGTAATATCCTCACGAGCTTTCGCAAAGCCTGGTCGACTTAGATCAAGCTGGAACGTGCCGCTACTGTGGTATAGGCTAAGGGCTATATAGACCAAGAATAGCGCCACGAGTATTGCAACTATTAGAAATGTAGCGAACTGGTGCTTTCGCACTTGTTGCATTGCGCCCGTTGACTCTGTATGTTCGTGTTCATTCATGGCGTTATTGTGACTCCATATATGCTACGTAAAAGTCATCGAATTGATTTTTGTAATCACGAATTAACTGCACGAGTGCGTCGTTTGATTCACCAAGCTGTTGACGTGCTTCGCGAGTGTCGAGCAGTGCATTATAGAACCTCACTGGTTCTTTTGTGCAATCAACATTCAGCAGCTTTGCTAGTGCCGTGTCATAGGTAATATAGTTTGCATAGAAACGTTTGTATTGGTCGTTAAATTCTTTGGTAATACTTATCAGTGCGCCACCATCGAGCTTGTTTGCTGCCAGGCGCGTATTTAGTGGAGTCATTAACTTGTCGCTTATTGTCCTATACAGATTACCTCGGTCTATACGCAAAAATGCATCGGATTGGTGCAGTTGATTCAAACTCGCTTGATTCTCGACACAATGAGTACGGATTGCTTTGGTTTGCCGTTGAGTGATTATCACTTCAGCATGCGAATTAGGCACAACAAATAGCAGCGACGCCACAGCGACGGCTACTATAAGCAATCGTTTACGAGTGAGTAATTTCATGTTCTCTCTAGTATGAAGGGTGGAGGCCTATTTGGTCAAATATACACGCCTTCGTTTTTGTATAATGAGACCCTCGTTTTCAAGGCCTTGAATCGCTTTTTCGAATCTATCATCTCTCTCATAGCCTTCGCGAAGCTTCAACAGCGTCTCGCCGTCTGAGCGCGAAAGTTCGCGCAATATGTAGCCTCGCACTTCACGAACACTGCCCTTAAGTGGCGGTTGTTTTTTATAGTGTTTGCTACTGGCAATATTACGTATACCCTGCGCTTTTAGATAGCTACCGTAGTCCATCAGTGCCCAATAAAATTCGCGGGGATTCTCGTGATCAATCGTTTCGGCTAGTTTTTCTTTAATCTGCGCGTCATGAACATCAAATTGGTCGTTGAAAAAATGATGTATGTAGACGGTGCGAATATTCGTTTCAATGAATAGCGCTGGCTGGTTGTAGCTGTAGGCACGTATCGCACCCGCGGTGTTTATGCCAGCTCCTGGCAGTGCCAATAAGCCGCCTTGGTTATCTGGAAATGCACCTTCTCGTGCTATCACAGTTGCAGCGTCGTGTAAAAATTTTGCGCGCCGGTTATAGCCTAGCCCCTGCCAAGCCTTCAAAACTTCCGACAAACTTGCATCAGCGAGGTGTTGTTCGCTAGGGAATGTACCGATAAATTCGTTGAATTTTGGGATGACCCGCGTGACTTGGGTTTGTTGTAACATCATTTCACTTACCAATACATAGTACGGTCGCGTGTCGTCGCGCCATGGCATTGTACGGTATAATTCGGCACCCTTCATGGCCAAATATTCTGTAAATTCTGAATGTGTCATTCTATGTATTATAAGGCGTATAATGATAGCTATGAAACTTACAAAATATGAGCACGCCTGTTTCACATTAGAAAAAAATGGCCATGTCATTGTGCTAGATCCAGGTTCTGATTCATTCAGTTTTACGGCAACATCCAATATCGTGGCGGTGCTTGTCACTCACGAGCATGCCGACCATTGTTCCGTTGAACAACTGCAGCGTATTGCATCAGCTGCGCCGAACGCCAGTGTATACGGTCCTTCTTCAGTCTGTTCTATATGGCGTAAAACTACCCCACTGAACAGCAATGATGCTTTCGAGGTTGGCGGCTTCACTGTACAGCCATACATAATGAAACACGATCTCGTACATCCTGAATCGACTGCTGTAGATAATATTGGATATCTCATTGATGATACGGTTTTTTACGGTGGCGACTCGATACAGACTAGGCAAGTGAATGCGAGCGTACTGCTGGTACCAATTGCAGCAAACTGGATGCGGCTGGCAGATGTTATCGACTACACACGCGCCCTGCAGCCAGCCATTGCAATTCCTACTCATGACAGACTTCTTAGTGCTACCGGAAAGAAAATTGCCGATGCGCATATGTTACACTTTACAAAAGACCATGAGGTTCAGTACAAGCGATTAGAAACGGGTACATCACTGACAGTCGGCGAGGAGGAGAGATGAAACTAACAAAATATGAACATGCATGTTTTACAGTAGAAAAAGATGATAAATCTATAGTAGTAGACCCTGGCAACATCACTGATGATTTTGTTACACCACAAAATGCGGTAGCCGTGGTTATAACGCATGAACATCCAGATCACTTTGATGAATCTAAATTACAAAAAATTGTGAATGACAATCCAGGCTTAGTCATAATAGGTCATCAGAATGTGGTTGAGAAAGTTAAGATGACGACAACAAAATCTATCTCTGCTGGAGAGTCTATAGACATCGGTCCATTTAATTTAAAATTCTTTGGTGGTAAACATGCTGTAATCCACAGCTCGGTTCCGATCATCGATAATCTAGGTGTCATGATAAATGATACCGTCTACTACCCTGGCGACTCGTACGCCGAACCTGGAGTTCCGGTAAAGGTACTCGCTGTGCCAACTTCTGGGCCATGGCTAAAAATAGGCGATGTTGCGGATTTTGTGCTTTCCGTTAATCCTGAGCTGGCATTTTCTACTCACGATGCACATTCATCTGAAAAGAATAAAGAGCTGATTGACCGTTTACTCCCGAACCTGATTGACAGCAGCGACACGTCATATATGCGGCTAACAAAGCCACTTGAAATCGATGGATAGCGCACTTGCCCACTTACGCGACGACCCTGTTATGGGCGGCCTCATTAAACTACACTCACCTCCCAATATCCAGCCCCATACAAACTATTATCACGAACTGATCGATAGTATCATTTCACAGCAGCTGAGCGTAAAAGCTGCGCGTACAATAGAGGGACGATTTAAAGACTTATTTGGCGGTATGTTCCCTACTCCAGAAGAAATTCTAGAAAAAGATATCGAGGAACTACGTAGTGTCGGGTTAAGTCGTCCCAAAGCTGGTTATATACAAGATTTGGCACGAAAGATTTTGGATGGCTCGGTGCAGTTCGATCATCTCGATTCACTGAGTAACGAAGAAATCGTGACTGAGCTTACAGCCGTAAAAGGTATCGGGGAATGGACGGTGCACATGTTTTTAATGTTTTGCATGGGGCGCATGGATGTGTTGGCGCACGGAGATTTAGGTATACGAAACGGTGTAACAAAATTGTATGGTTTAGAGCAAACTGCCACGCCGGATAACGTGAAACGAATTGCTGAGCAACATAATTGGCATCCATATGAAACGGTGGCGTGCTGGTATGTGTGGCAAAGCCTGGACAACACACCAAAAGATTAATCGTCTTTAGCTTCGATTACTAAGATACTTGAAAGCAATGTGAGCGCCATGAAAATCGTAATCATGTGACCGACACTCCAAAGCACATGCTCTGTGGCACCTTGTGCAACGGAATGCTTTTTATAGACGACTTCATCGAACGCTGCTCGGAAGCAGTGAATATGTTTTGGTAACGTATCTTCCTTTTCGCGGTTTCGTAGCTCTGCTACGGCTGGTCGCAGGGCAGCGGCGCGTTTGTTGTAGCTATCACCGATATTAATGGCGCCATTTGCTACACCACAAATAGTAATCACTTTTTTCACTTCTGAAACATCAGAGATCAACGAAATTGCTGCGCCCGCGCTTTCGCCAATTACTACCACTTGTTTTCCATCTACTACGGCTCGTCTAACCGCAGATTCAAGTCGCTGAATTTTTGGCTGCAGCTCTATTTCCGAGCTCCAATTCATTGGCACTAGCTCGGCTGAAACACCGTGAAGCCGTGGCCACCACTTAAGTGCACGAACTCGTAAATTATCATACTTATCACCAAGGCCTGGTATATAGATAATGTGGGTCATGGGCTGATAAACGTTTCCGGTAAAATACCGCTTCTTTCCATTAGTGCTTTGTGTCGCCATTCAAATGCCTTGCGTGCTTCTGGTAATACAATTTTTCTGTCCCAGTCTTTGGCTAGTTTTATCAAGTTATCTTGCATTAGCTCCTGATATGACTTTGTCGGGTTTTCGTACCACCACAAGTTGAAAAATGGGCCAACCATGTGTGAACACCCGTCGGCAGACGAGACAATCTGTACTTCGATAGGCGCTTCACGAAGCTCGACTTCCATTTTTTTATCTAGGATTTCGATATAATCGACAGCCTTTTGTGCGGTAGCGTCGTCAAAACCAAGTTCATTTAATTTATCTTTGCCAGCTGTTAGCGTTTTTTCGTATTGGTTATCAAAATCGAGAATCTTACCGTAATCGTGAAGCCAAACCAATAGCTGCACCAGCTGTTTATCCGCAGCTGGGTAATACTCTAGTAGTTCAAATGCGATACGTTCAACTAGCTCAAGGTGCCACTCTACAAACCACTTGTGATGAATAAAGTCAGGATTCATTGACGCTTCTTTTACGTGCTGTATGAATGCGTCATTTTTAGTTTGATCCATACACTTCCTATGGAGTAAGCCGATTTATGTCGCGTGGGAAGAGGGTGGCTTCCTTGATGTTGTTGAGGCCAACGGTTTTTTGCACCAAGCGGTCGATACCGAAGCCGCAGCCACCATGCATAGGCAGGCCGTATTTAAACGCCTGTAGATAATATTTGAACCCGTCGTGCGATACATCCAATCCAGCATCTGTCATTTGCTGTATCATTTTTTCGTAGTTGTTTTCACGCAGTGGTACGGTGGCAATTTCGAGGCCGCGAAATAGCAGGTCTGCCCACGCTACGGTGCCTTCTTCGTCTTTAAACTTGTGGTAGAACTTGCCTGCTTCTTTAGGGAAATCTGTAGCATATACTAGGTCACTCCCGAGTTCTTTGCGGGCATATTCTGCAATCCAGCGCTCTTCGTCTGGTATTAAGTCTTTTTCTTTGGTCGTATCGGTCTTGGTGGCTTTGGTATACATTTCGTGAATTTCAGCAACCGTAAATTTGGGTACTTCGTCTGTCAGTTTCAGTTCTGGTGCATTCAGACTCTTTAGGTCATCTGCATGAGATTTGTAGACGTCTTCTAAAGCAAACTTTGTCATGTTTGCCACGGTGTCCATGACTTCCTGATGGTCTTTAACAAAACCCATCTCGATATCTAGCATCGTCAGCTCTGTCAGGTGGCGAGTCGTTGCTGATGGCTCAGCACGGTAGCTGTGCCCTATTTCGAACACGCGCTCAAACGCACCAACCATTATTTGCTTGGAAAACTGTGGGCTCTGCGCGAGTGTAGCGGTTTTGCCAAAATAATCCATTTGAAACACTTCGGCACCGCCTTCGGTTGCCTCGGCTAGCAGTTTTGGTGTATCGATTTCGACGAATTCGTTGTGCACCAGATGGGCTCGTAGTGACTGCACCAGGCTAGCGCGAATCTTGAAGATTTTCTGTTCATGCAAGTTGCGCACATTTAGCACTCGATATTCAAACAATGTGTCTAGGTTGTCTGGCTTGTGCGAAATAGGTTTGTCAATTTCGATTGGCGGTTCGTCAGTTACTGGTACCAGCACTTCCACAGTGACATCATGGAGCTCTGCCCCGCCTGGTGCACGTTCGTCAGCCGTTACCGTACCAGTGAGACTTAACACCGTGCCTACTTGCAGTCCACGTAGTTTTTCTAGTTCGTCTTTGTTGTCGATGAGACTCTGCGCGATACCGCGTCGGTCACGTAGAGTAATAAAATTTAAACCACCAAGTAAACGCTTCTTATGCAGCCAGCCTTGAATGGTGACGCTCTCGCCTACATGGCTAGAGAGCTCGTTTGTTAGTGTCCTCGTCATATCTGTTATATTGTAGCACAAACAGAGGCGATGCTAGACATCTTTTGTGTGGTCGCCAGCACGGTTTGCCTGTGGAGAACGAGCAGCCACGGCGCGAAGATCTTCGTGGGCATCGAATTCATCGATGATTTTGCGACCCAGCAGTGCTTCCATAGTATCTTCCAAACTCAGAATGCCGACTGTCTCACGAAACTCATTTACCACGATAAATAAGTGGTGGTGTGTTTTTAAAAACGCGCTCAGCGCATGTGCGAGTGACTGATCTTCTTTGATATAAAACACTTTTTTATCCATAGCGGTTTCTGCTGTAGAAGTATGTTTACGACTGGTATCGAGCGTTAGTACGTCACGAAGATAGAGCGTACCTACAACATGGTCGATATCGCCGTTTATAACAGGAAATCGACTGTGACCTGACTTGTGTAGATCGTCGAGCACTAGGGGCCCAAGCATTTCTGTTTTCTTGAGAGTTCGCACCATGCTACGTGGGGTCATGACGTCTTTCACTAAACGTGTATCAAATGTCAGGCTATGTATAATTACTTTCTTCTCGTCATCGCTCAGAACTCCGTGAGCATTTTCGACCAAATGCTCGAGCTCGGCCTTTGAGTTGATAGCACTTTCAGCGATTTCAGGTGCAACCGAACGTAGCCACCAGACAATTTTCTGATGTGAATCAACAAATCGCAACACGCTATTCTCGTGGTCATTGTACATTCGTGAAACATGTTTTCGCACAAATGGCGCACGAGCTACCGAGCCGTATGCAAGTGCTCCGAGTACAGATACAATGGTGCCCGTGGCCCACCCAAATGCAGCAAGACACGACGTGACAAACGCCACGAGCAGCAGTGAGTTCGCTATCCGCTGCATCGAAACAACATCTTGCAGTAATCGGTCGCGTTTTAGTTGAAGTTTAGCGTTTTCGTTTCCCTTCTTTTCGAGGCGCTGTAATTCAAACGTGCTTTTCGACGAGCTACGCGGTACTACCGCTGCTACAGCAACAAGCAACAAAAACAGCACAATCGCGAGTATTTCAAACCCAAGCATATGTAGCTATTGTACTGTCGCATGGTGGCTTTTTCCAGTACAATAAAAGTAGTAAGTATTCCAAGGAGGAAATGTGACAGGAAAAGCATGGATTATTTTTACCGCAGTTGTAGTGCTACTATTTGGTGGCCTGGTAGTGTGGTCACAAAAAGATAAAATTGACGTATCGAGCGTTGAGGTAACTGATATTCAGCCTGCCTCCGAGCAAAATGGCAACATAGCGGACCACGTGTACGGGAATGAGGAAGCAAAAGTTGTTCTCATTGAATATGGCGATTTCCAATGTCCTGGCTGTGGCACGGTACACCCACGCGTAAAGGAAGTATCCGAAAAATATAAGGACGACGTCGCATTTGTATTTCGTAACTTCCCCCTGACCAACATCCACCCTAATGCTCGTGCAGCATCCGCCGCAGTAGAAACCGCTGGCATTATGGGCAAATACTGGGAGATGCACAATCTGATGTTTGAATCACAAGAAGAATGGTCAAACGCTAGCACGGCAGACCGTACTGCGTTGTTTGCTGGCTATGCAGAAAGTGTTGGTCTAGACAAAGATGAATTTACCAGCAAGCTAGAATCTGAAAGTACAAACGTGAACAAAAAGATTAGTTTCGATCAAGCACTTGGACGCAAAATTAATATCACTGGCACACCTACCTTCTTCCTGAACGGCACACAGCTGACCAATGAAGAGGTCGGCAGCAATGAGAGTTTGGAAACAGTGATTACCGAGGCGCTGAAAAAAGAGGGCGTGGACGTAGAATAAATATTGCAGCAAAGAAAAAACACCCCGGTGCCTTGGGGTGTTTTTTGATAGAACAAACATTCCTACTGTTCAATGTATGTTCGCCACTCGGCGGGCACCACATCCACCGCAATCTTTTTGCTCCGTGAGGGAACAAAATTGATAGCTATTGGCATGTGTGTTTATGCTCCTTTAGCATGGTTGTGTTCGTATTATGTGCGGCAATTCGACCTTTAATTAGTATTAATTTTCGTGTTCGCGCACACGAGACACAGCTCTCATCATAGCAAGTAAGCTATTGACAGTCAATACTATATATTGCATAGTACTTATGCTTAAAAGACGCGGAGTCTCTTTGCTACTATGTATAGAATCAGTACAATGACCAGGCTTGAAGCAACAATAGCCGGAAATGCCCAAGTGTTATGCATATATGGCAGCACCACGTTCATGCCGTACATGCCGAAAAAAACATTCGGCAAAGTAATCATCACCGTGAACACGGTAAGAGTTTTCATGCGTTTGTTCAGCGTGTTATTCGCTACTGTTCCGTAGGCGTTGCGAATACTTTCCACGCTATTGGTGTGGCGCTCTATCGAGACCAATAGCTGCTGGATATGCAGTATGATATCGTCTAGCGCTTCAAGATCTTTGTCGCTAAATATGCTGCGGGCATTCTCACGCAAACGCTGAGCCACTGCCAGCGTGCCGTTCAAGTTCATTTTGTCGTCACTCAAGTTCGCCTCAACCGTAACAAAATGAATAAAATCTCCATTGGTAATCTCGTGCGAGCGCAGCCGACTAGCGGTGGTATGAATTGAGGTTGCTGTATGCTGAATCAGCTCCTCGTACCGAGCAACACAACTCGCTAAAATGCCCAGTGCCAACGTTTGCGGCTGGTCGGTGGTAATGGGTAGCGAGTTCATGCCGATTGATTCAGGCGGCAATGTTTCTTCGGCGGCAATCGTAAAAAGAAGATGCGGTGAAACAACACACAGGAGTGGCGCTGTAATCACCCGGCTCGACTTGCCTAATTTTGGTAAACGCATGAATATATACGCAGTGTCGCCAGAATATTCGACGCGTGGCAACTCGCTGATATCGTGCACGTCGAGCAAAATATTGTCATTGAGCTCGTACTGCTCGGCAAGTTGCTTTGTTTCGTCTTTCGTGGCATTGGCAGCATCAACCCACATGCCCTTTTTTATCGGGTCACGCAGTGTTTCAAAATCCTCACCCTGTGAGCGCTTGGCATAATACGCTACCATCTTGGCATCAGTATAGCGCTTATGGCTACATTTCGCCAGGAGTCGCGTTTGGTGATGCCTGCTTGAGCTCTCGCTCTGGCACAAAGAACACGACAATCGCTGCAACGAGCATCAGCACGGAAGATGTCAGAAAGATTGTACGGAGTGATTTCGAAAACGCGTGCGTGACTTGATCGCTATATTCGTTTTGGTTGTCAATAAATTGCTCGGTAACGCTCTGTTGTACTTCCTGGGAAAGCGCCGACTGCGCTATACCAGCTTCGTAGCCTGCACGAATCTGCTTTTTCATATCCGGCATATTGAGCGTCAGCAGTGTATTCGGGTCGTCTAGATAACCAATCTTTTTTACTTGTTCAAACTGGCTCAACGTGGCAAGATAGTCGCTCTTGCTAGCGTCGGGTAAATTGGCAGCGAGGCCGCTGCTAAGCATTGCGCCGAATACTGCGATGCCGACGGTAGAACCAAGCGTACGGAAGAGTTGCACGGAGCTAGTGGCTACACCAAGTTCTTTCTGCTCGAATTCATTTTGCACGGCAATGTTCATTATTGGCATGACAAGTCCTAGCCCAAAACCAAGTGCAGTCATTATAATCGCTTCATGCCAGTAAGGACTTTCTGGCGTAAGGGTGGCAAGCAGTGCAATCATGATGGTTGCCAGCACGACGCCAAATTCCATAAAGCGTTTGTACTTGCCAGTGCGCGCTATCAGCTGGCCAGAGCCGATAGACGACACCATGATGCCAGCAACCATTGGTATCAGCATCAGGCCGCTTTCGGTCGGCGTTGCTCCGAACACCTGCTGGTTGAACTGCGTAAGATAAAGAATACTCCCCATAAAGCCAGCGCCAAATAGTGTGGCGACAATCATAATCAGCGTGTAGGTGCGATTTTTAAAGAATCGTAGTGGAATAATGGGCTGCTCGGCGCGTGATTCTGTCCAAATAAATCCTGCCGTAGCTAGCGTGACAATCGTACCCATTATCAGACGTAGACCGGTAAGACTCAAGCTGAATGTGTCCATTACATCGGCGAAGATTGCTTCGGTGTTGTCTACGGCCAGCACCAATGTAGCTAACGCAACGGTCAGAAAGGCAGCGCCCCAGTAGTCGATTTTTGGTTTAGACTCGTGCTTCAAAGGCGGAGAGAATATGGTGATGAGCCCAAAGGCGATGATAGCAACCGGCACGTTGATAAGGAACGTCCAGCGCCAGTCGGTTGTCAGGCCAAAGATAGCTTGCCCGTCTGTTAGCCAACCGCCAAGGAGCGGACCAATCACGGATGATAACCCAAATACGGCGCCTATCATTCCCTGCCAGCGGCCACGTTCACGCGCGGCAAATAGGTCACCGATGATAGTAAACGCGTTGGCAGTAATGATACCGCCACCGATACCCTGGAACGCACGCCACAGCACCAGCTGGTTTACGTCCCCTGCCATGCCACTCATTAGCGAACCCACGCCAAAGATTGCTACACCTACAAGTAGTACTATCTTTCGGCCGAACAAGTCTGAAAATTTACCGGCAATTGGCACGGTAATCGTAGTGGTCAGTAGATATGCAGTCACAATCCAGCTGAGCGAATCGTAGGCATTGAACTCCTCGACAATCTTGCCCAGAGCTGTCGCGATGATAGTTTGATCCAGCGCAACCAAGAACATACTAGCCATTACGCTGGCCATGATAATAATCTTGCTACGCATTGCTAAATGATGGTGCATAGCCTACTAGTCTTCGAATCTTTCTGTGGTGTTTTGGTTGTTTAGTAGATTTTTGTAGTCCTCTAGGCCTTCGGTGATATGCTCTACCATTTGGCGAAGTTGTTCTTCTTTTATAAAGCCAACCCAGCCTTTTTCGGTAGCCCCTACCACGTACAGCTTGTCACCAGTTTCGATACCGAGCTCTTCACGAGCATCAGCAGGTATCACTACCTGTCCCTTGGTGCCGACTGTGGCTGTGCCATAGAGTTTTTTCTTGTGCATACTACCTATTGTATGACTAGTATGAAATGTATGTCAAGTATGAAGTCAAACATGAAAGCACCCTCGGGCGAGGGGCTTTCGGCCTCCTGTTCCGAGGGTATTGTGGACTTGGTCGGTCAGCTCACGCGGAGCGTGACCTCGATGATGCCGTGAGTGGGCTCCGGCACGTCGTTCTTGTCGATGTGCGGACCGATCACGGTGCCGTCGGTGTGCGACAGCTCGGTGTAGACGAGCCACAGGTGGTCGACATTCGACTGCGGGCCGACGCAGATGCGCCTGCTGTTGAAGTCGAAGTACACCATCGTGTCCTGCTCGATCGCGATCTCACGCGCCTGCTTCAGCGCCTGCGCGATCGTCCCATACGGGAACTCGTACTCGAGCGAACCATCCGGGTTCGTTCCGATGATCTTCATGGTGCTCCAATCCACTATTCTCAACCAGCCTTGATTGGATGGCTGGTCTAGCCTTATTATTATATCAAATTATATGCTTTTTGTCAATATTACCGCTTGCGGAGGAAGTAGAGACTAAAGCTTGCGGCGAAGAGGATGCTGACAATTACGATGACCCAGAACGTGACTGGCGTGTGGGCACCAGTGGGCAGGTCGACATTCATGCCAAATAGCCCCGCTAGCATGGTAGGAATGGTGAGTGCCAAGGTAATGACGGTGAGCAAACGAATGGTTTCGTTTAGCTTTGTGTCCATAACCGCGCGGTAGCTATCACGCACGTTGGTGATGGTACGCAGCAAACTTTTACAGCGTGAACTCACCTGCTCAATATCTATCGTGACGTCTTCTACCAAGTCCCGTTCGTCTTCGTGCAAGTTTATGATTCGTCCAGAAAGCATTTTCTGCAATGCGCTGGTGGTAGGAATTAGTGCGTCTAAATAATCGTTCAGCTTTCGTTCGTATTCCGTCAACGTTGCGATGTCTTTGGAGCCCAAGCTCACCACGTCGCTTGTAGCCGCACGCATCTGGCGATTGATCGCTGCTACACGGCGCTGATATTGCACGGCGATGGCGTCGATCATATTCATAAATAGAGTGGTCTGCCCTGCGGTTTGCACCTGGGTATTGTCGATAAATGGTTGCCACAAACGACCTAAACTGTCACGGCTAACAGTAACGACATATTTGCGATGCAAGGCAAACAGAATCGGCGTGGTAAAATCGTTAAACTCGTCGTCTGTGTCTGGCAAACGAGTAATAAAATACGTCCAGTCGCCTTCAATCTCGACACGCGGTACCTCGTGCGGGTCCAGCGCGTCTTGGATAATATCGAGGTCAAGCCCCAGCTGCCCGAGCCGTTCTAGCTCTACATCGTTTGGGCGCTCACAGCGTACCCAGCTGCCACCAGAAAGCGCATCCTTCTGCTGAATTTTCGGATCGTATTTAGTAGAACGCAGAAACTGCAACATACCCCTATGATAGCACGCTAGTCGTTTTCGATTTTGGTGCGAAGCGTACCACCAGACAGCCACGCCTGCAGTTGTGTTTCGCCACCACATTTAAACGTGATTTCAATAAAGCTACCAACATAGCCAGGGTGCCTTCCCTCGTACCAACAACCGGAGCTTGGCGCAACCGATACAACGGTAATCTGCGAGCTAGTATAGGATAAAACAACGGTTCCTTTGCTGCCAACGGGAATGGTGGCGGATTGACTAGAGCTTGAAGAAGAACCGCCACTTGATTGCTGTTCGTGCTCATCCTCGTCATCATCATCGTCTTCATGATGCACGCTTGGAGACGTGTTGGTAGGCGCAGGAACCGTTATCGGCACAGGTGTCGTTGTGCCAGTAGTTTTCTTTTTCGTGGTTTTCTTGACGACGGGTTTCTTGACCACGCTAAAATCTTGATACGCAACGCTATTAAAGTACGGTATATGCACCGCTATTCGATATTTGCCCGGGTTTTTAAATAAACTCGACCAGTTTTTGTAGCTACCCGAAACAGTTTTACCCGGCTGGATGGTAATAAAGCGATCATCGCCTTCGCAGGTACTTTTTTTCGATGTTGCATGTATGCGCTCCCAGGTTTTTTTCACGAGTTTGTATACCGCCAAAGGCTCGCCAGGGCAATTGTTTGTGATACTGATGGTTGTCGTGTAGTTATTGGTAACCGAAAAGCCAATCGGTTCGCCTACCAAATATTTACCATATGGAACATGCAGCTCAACCGAACCGGTTGGCGCACTATGTGTATGGAATGCACTTGCGAACTGTAAAAAGCCGTATATCGCTCCGGCAATCACGGCAACATAAAACACGCCCCACCCTATATACGTTTTATAAGGATTCGCTGCGTGTCTTTTCTCACTTCGGATCATGAGTTGTCCCTATGCGCTTGAGCCGTACCAGTGCAGCCGCGGCAACCAAAACGCCGCCAGCAATCCAAACTAATCTCAGTATGCCTTGGCCTGTATCTGTACCCAGGAAGAGAGCGTGAACAAACACCATAGCAATAACGACATAGGACATGATGTGAAGCGCTTTCCATATTTTTGGCTTTTTATCTACCCAGAAGAGCGAGGTCAGTAGTATTGCTAACGCACCGTAAAATGCCAATATACCCAAGGCAATGTACAACGAACCAAACTGCACGCCAAACAAAGTAACTGGTTGATAATCAGATAGCCATGGCACCAGCAGTGTGAGGAGATTAAACGACACGAAATGATCGAACAACAGCCCAAGCATATGAATAACTATCGAAACAACAAACACAATGCCAATAGCTCGGTGTGTCGCCCATGCGGTCAGCGGCTCAAGCACACGAAACGTATGGCCTGTAACCGAGCCGATACCAGAGAGCATTAATATGACCAAACTAACGCCAGCGACAAGCCCTGATGCACGTACCAGATACCACGGCCACGAACCTTCAGCTCGTTCAACCACAGCCTGTGAAAGCGATTTGCCTTCAACACTTTTCACTGATGCGGTACCGTTATCAACTGCAGCGCTTGCTACAGCAGGTGTTAGCAATACCCCAGCTACCCCGAGTAATAAAAATGCCGATAATAGTAGTTTTTTCATTTGCTTAGTTCCTGTATCAATGGCCCCTGTACTATATCGCTTACGCTACCACTTGATGTTGTATATTGTATCATCCACGCCTCGCACCCCAACTTGCGTAGTATTGCGGCTGCACCCTGCGTGCCTTCGATCACGGCACAAGATGCTGCAATATCAGCCGCTAATGCCGACGGTGCGCACACAGTAGCGAGTAATACGTCTGTTTGAGCAGGGCTTCCGCTGCGAGGATCAATAATATGGTGAGTGAACTGGCTCGAATCGTGCGCGTCTCGTTTAAATGTGCCGGAAGTTGCCACGGCCATAGTGCCTCCAGTACCTACCGCATGCACATCTGTTCTACTCTGGGTAATGTCACGCGCGTTTTGAATACCAACAGCAATTGGTGAGTTGGTTTCATCGTAGCCATAGGTAATAATATCGCCACTCAGTTCAACCCAATACCCATGCAATGATTCCGCCTTTAGTAGTTGTGTCAGCCTATCAAGCAAATACCCCTTGCCCATGCCCCCTAAATCTATTGCGCTGCCGTGCGGTATAAGCGCCCAATTTTTACCGATTTGCAATTCGACACTTTTTACCACGTGTCTGTCGGTATAGTCTGGCGCTGGGTCTGCCGTATAGCCATCGGCAGCTGAATTTTTATAACCAGCGCGCTGCAAGGCCGGCAAAATGAACGGGTTGTACAAGTCGTTTGTCACGTCAGCATAGTGCTTTGCCGCGCTCAAGACGTCATGCATAGCAGGCGAGATGGGGACCTTTGTACCAGCCTTCTTGTTAAACCGAGTCAGTTCACTACTCGGTAGAAAACGGCTGAATTTCTTTTCAAAATAAAAAATTTCTCGCCACAGCGTGCCAAGAAGTGCTTCAAGCTCGGTTTCATTTTTTTCGGATATCAGATGTATTGAAGCCGGGCCACCTAATGCATGTTTTGTGTCGCTTGCGCGAACTAATTGCAAGTCGTTACTCCACTTTGTGAGGTGGTACATACTGGTGTTGGCGCAGGCGCTGGCGTGCTGGCCGAGCCACCCGACGAGCTAGAGCTAGAGCTAGAGCCTGAGCTGGAGCCCGCCGATGAGCTGCTTGAGCTTGGTGTTTGAACATAATAATACGATGGAGTACTCGTGCTACTACTCGATGGTGAGGATGATTTCGACTTTTTAGCGGCTTTTTGCGCTTTCACGAGTGCTTTCGAGCTTGAGCTACTAGCACTGTAGGTACCCAGCTGGTTTATTTGTGCATCCAAATCTGATTCGCGCTGATTTGCATCGGTTGCTAGGTCGATCGCCCCGTTGCTTTTTACAAAGTTTGCTTGCGGTATGGTTTTAGCAATATCAGCCACCATAATGGCCAGCGTGCCGAGCGCCATACCAACCCCACCCATTACGTACATATTCTGCGGCCAACTCAATACCTTACCCGTTTGACGGTGAGAGCCTTGGGCAAATGCTTCAGTGATAAGCCGCTGCTTCGGTACCTGCTTCGCTTGTAGCACTTTTAACACGCCGTTCATAAACGGTGGAGGTCCACAGATAAAATAGGTTGCGTCGTGATATGCGTCGGCATGCAAGTTTAGTACGTCTTCGTTGACAAAGCCTGTCGCGGTTGTGTCTTTTTTGAGTTTGTCTATTTCTCCACCGCCAACTACATACACCACCTTCAGTCGTGGGTTGGCTTTTTGCATGGCAGTAAGTTCATCATAAAATGGAATATCATCTTGGTTCGCGACACCATAGAGCAGGGTGATATTGCTTGCAATACGTAGCTGAGTAGCGAACTGCATCATGCTCATGAAGGGCGTGATGCCGATACCGCCCGCAATAAAGACTGCGTTTTTATCTCGATCGCTATCGAAAATAAAGCCACCAAAGGGACCCCGTACACGGACTTCGTCGCCTTGTTTCAATTTCGCGAGTGCCGACGTATATTTGCCTCTCGTGCGCATAGAAAACTGCAAAATATGTTGATCTGTGGGTGAACTAACAATTGAAAAGCACCGTGCAACGCTCGGGCGGTGATTGCGACTATAGCTAATCGCAGCGTACTGACCTGGCTGAAAGCTAAATATCCGACTTTCTTCGGGGTCTTTTTCGAGCGTCAACAAAAGAGTACTGTTTGTAATCTGCTGAGCTGACTGGACATAATATCGATGCATAGGCTAAGACTATAGCGCTAACCTTAAAATTAACTGGCTTGCATGTAGTAGATGACGAGACCTACGAGTATCATCGCCAGGATGACTACCACAACCTCTAGTAAGGTAAATCCTTTTTGGTGTTTACGTGAGCGCATTGTGCGAAACTCCTTTTTACACTTCCACTATACCATAAGCGGTGTATAGTACTGCTCCCTGTTTCTTGCTATACTTTAGGATACGTGCGTATGGTGAAAAAAATACGACTGTGGATGTTGATAAGTATGCTGGTGGGAAGCAGTCTTTTCACCGGTGTTGCTAGTGCCATCACGCCAATCTCGCAAAGCTATCTCACTGACGGCGACCTAACAGAGGGTTCCATCGTCAGTCTAAAGAAAAACTCAACAGATGAAGTAGAGCCAGCTACCATCCAAAATGCTGAAAATATCTTCGGGGTTGTTATCAACTCAGATAATTCCCTGCTGACGATCTCAGCAAAGGAGGGTGCTCAGGTACAGATAGCCAATGAAGGCACCATGTCTGTACTGGCTTCAAACATCAATGGTGACATCAAGCGAGGCGACCCTGTAACCGCGTCACCAATCGCCGGCGTCGGCATGAAGGCCACAGATAATATTCGAATCGTCGGCATCGCCCAGGGTGACATGACTCCTCAGAAAAAACAAACGATTAAAAACGCGGACGGCTCGACTGAAGAGGTGCTGCTCGGTGAAGTATCTGTACTAATCAACGTAGCCTACTTTTTCAAGCAGCCAGAAAAAACACTCGTTCCTGGTGCGATCCAAAGTATCGCCAACGGCTTGGCAGGAAAAAAGGTTGATACGCTTCCTATTTTGATCAGTGCTGGTATATTTTTTGTCATGCTTGTCATCATTTCCAGCATCATCTATTCGATGATTCGTAGCAGTATTATCTCTGTCGGCCGTAACCCAATGAGCCAATCAGCCATCTACCGTGACCTGGTGCAGATGTCTGTATTGGTACTGGCAATTTTAACAGTGGGTGTAATATCAATCTATCTAACGCTAACGAGGTTATAATAGTAGTATGAGCGGTGGGATCCTCCAAATCTTTCTGATACTGAACGTCTTTATCATGGGCGGGTTAGCGGTGTTTGCCGCTCAGCATGCCTATGCGCATTTTAGGCCAAAGAAAAACCAACAAAACATTGCAGAGGAACACCCTGTTTCAGAGGAACTACGCAAAAAGCTTTTGGCAACTGCTGAGAAAAATTTCCAAAACGTGCTCGAGAAATCATCGAATCAGCTGCAAAAAGATCTCGTTGATACTACCAAGCAGCTCAATAGCGTGCTCGAGAAAGTAGGCGCGGAAATAGTTGAGTCTGAAAGCCGATTGTACAAAGAGAACCTCAACGATGTGGTTTCGCGAACCAACCACGCGGTAAGTGAAGCACAAGAAAACCTTGTAAAACACCAGGCAGAGCTAGAAAAAAAGCTTGCCGAACGCCAGTCTGCTTTTGAAGCAAAGCTAGTTGAACTACAAACAAGTATAGAAGGTACGCTGACGAATCGTCAGGCTGAGATAGATCAGCTCCTCGATAAGCGCCGCAAAGAACTTGAAGCTCAGCTTGAAGCCGAAATGACCGCCCAGAAACAACACCTTGTTACGCAGCTTGATACAAAGCTTGCGGATGTCGTATCGTCATTCCTGACAGAAACCTTGCAACATGATGTGGACCTCGGTGCACAGGAAACCTACCTACTGAGTCAGCTCGAAGCACACAAAGAAGAGCTAAAGAAAGGTTTGAGTCTGTGAGTTTTACGCTACCAGACGCAGTCGCCTCGAGCCAAGATTTGATGGCACTCCTGCTTGACGTGAAACAATACGCCGAGTGGTTTCGGCATGAATCTATCAAGAAGCAGGTAAACGTTACCAGTGCCAAAGAAGCCTTGCAGCTCTCGCCTATCGCTGTTGAAGTAATCCGCGACTGGGGCAAGAATGGCGAGCTGACGAGCGCTTCACTTGATGAGCTGATTGCCAGCCTTGAGACGTACCAAAAGCAAGCCCCTAATATGACTATCACGCTCGCAGCGCCTGCCTCGCGCGGGTTTAAAACCAACATTGTTGCGTGGTGTCGAAAAAACGTCGCCCCTGGTGTGCTAGTAACATTCGATTTCAACGCGACTATTTTGGGTGGCATGGTAGTGCGTAGTGGTAGCCACGTCTACGACTGGTCCTTCCGTCGCGCTATACTGGAAAACCGTTCAAAACTACCCGAGGTACTAAGGAATGTTTGATAACGCCGTGTTTCAGAAACTGGTAGAGGCTGATAATTTAACCGGCGAAGTGACGGCAGTTAACCGATTTATCGTGGAAGTAAAAGGCCTTGAAGGTGTGCAAATTGGCGCCCAGGTATTATTCCAAGACGGCCAACGAGGCATGGTGCGTGAAGCATACGGCAGTCGTGTCATTTTATATAATATCGATTCCGAAGATGTGGCAATTGGTAGCCTTGTAGTGGTTGAGCGTGAACAGCTGCAGGTGCCTGTGGGCGTAGAGCTGGTGGGTCGCGTGGTAACACCAATGGGCGAGCCCGTTGACGGGAAAGGCGCGCTAAAAGCCACCAAGTTTTCAGGAGTATTCACGCCAGCGCCAGGTATTATGGACCGAAAAATGCTCGACGAGCAGCTAGCCAGCGGTGTTACGGCCGTTGACAGCTTCTTCCCTATTGTGCTCGGTCAGCGTATTGCCATTCTGGGTGATAGCAAATCCGGTAAAAGTACGTTCCTGAGTCAGCTCAGCGCCAATCAGCAGGGTACCGACCGTCTGGTGGTGTATGTATTGATTGGCAAACGTAAGGTTGATATCGAACACCTCATTTCAGAGCTCAATGAATCGGGTGCGATAAACAACACTATTATTATTCACGCTGATATTTTCGATTCACTGACGCAAAGCTATCTTGCCCCATACGCAGCATGCGCTATGGCCGAAGAGTTGTGGTACAACCAAAATCGTGATGTCATCATCATTTACGACGACCTATCAAGCCACGCTGAAGCATACCGACAGCTTTCACTGCTGCAGGAAGTCGACCCCGGTCGCGATAGCTACCCAGGTGATATTTTCTACACCCACTCGTCTTTGCTGGAACGCGCTGGCAAGCTTGCTACCAATGAGAAAACGCTTACAAGCTTACCCGTAGTGCTCACGCCAAACGACGATATTACCGCCTATTTGCCAACCAACATCATGTCTATCACCGATGGTCAGATTATTTTCGACCTTGGGTTTTTCCGAAAAGGTGTGCGCCCGGCCGTCAACGCTGGTCTATCTGTTTCGCGTGTTGGTGGTCAGGCACAAACCAAACGCCAAAAGCAGCTTTCAACCGCCTTGTTTAAATCACTCGCAAAATACCACCAGGCAGAGGAATTCTCACACTTTAGCTCGCAACTTTCCAAGGAAACGCGACTAGACCTTGCCCGCGGTAAACACCTGTATGCTGCACTGATGCAACCACCAGAGGAATTGTGGTCACTGGTCGAGCAACAGTTGCTGCTTGAAACCATTATGCTGAGTGAAGACGACCGGCCAATTGATGTCGCGGCGCTTAAACAGTCTGTTAGGAAACGTTCGCCAGAAGTAAAGGGCGATGAAGATTTCGACCGAATTGAGGCTGAGCTTCTAAAGGCTCACAGTGCTGAACCCGTGGTAGAAAAACCCAAGGCGGCCGAACAGCCACCAGCTGAACCCGAAGACACGAAGAAGAAAAAATCCGACAAAAAGAAGGAGAAGGCACATGCGTAGGGCTAGTCTGATTGAAAAAGACGCCGAGAGTATTGGTACGCTGAAAGACCTTACCAATGTGTTTGAAAGTTTGGCGAGTACCCAGGTTGCCAAGATGAAGGGTAAAGTGCTTGAATCGCAAGATTTCTTCGGGTTGCTGTGGGAACGCTACACGAGTCTACGTATCGACCCGAAGCGTCGTCTCACCAACCGCGAAGGAGTGGGCAACAATGGGCGCAATGCTATTATTCTTATCTCGGCCGAAGCAGGACTCAGTGGCGACCTCGACGCCCGTGTGATTGAAACAATGCAATCCGAAAATGATCTTAGCAAAACAGATATCGTGGTACTGGGTAGCCACGGCGCTAGTCAGTTAACCCAACGTGGCCTGAAATACAGTCGCTTCTTCAAACTGCCGGAATCTGATGATTTTATCGATGTGAGTCCTGTTATTAAAGCAGTCCTTCCCTACGAACGAATCCGTGTGTACTACGAAGAGTATGTATCGCTTGGCTCACAAATTGTAAAATCTATTGACCTAGTGTCGCGTATCGCAGACATGTCAGACAAGTACGAAGCAGGTACAATGACCGACTACGATACTATTTTTGAACCTTCCCTTGAAGAAATTGCCGAGCAAATGGAGGAAACCATGATGCGTATTGCCCTTAGCCAGACTATTTTGCAGTCTGCCCTTGCCCAAGCTGCCAGTCGCTTCAACGCGATGACTATGGCTGAAGATCGCGCGGGCGAACTGCTAGGCGAATATAGGCGTGAGTTTCACCGTGCCAAGCGTTCAGAGTCCGACCGGCGTCTGCGTGAAGTGTTGGTAGGCATCAAAAAGAAACGTCGTGATAGTGCGGCAGCCGGAGCATAAGTATGGAACAGCAAAAAGCACCCACTCCCCCACCAACACAAACGCCGGCTCCAGCCACGGCGCCACCTGCTGCGACGCTAACGCCAGCCACGCCTCAACCGCAAGCTGCTACTCCTGCACCAACAGCGCCTACGCCAGTCGGTGAATACGTTGGCACCATCGCGACGATTCGTGGGCTTACCGTAGAGATTTTAATGGTTGGCGAGAAACCAGAGACAAAAGAGTTACTTTCAATGGAAGGCCACCCAGAAGTATTCCTAGAAGTAAACTTTTTCCGCGGCAACCGCGCAGTCTGCTTGAATTTGAACAATAGCAGCGTCATTGCTTGTGGCAAAAAGGTTACACGAACACACACAAAAGTCAGCATTCCTGTAGGTGCTGCCACCATGGGGCGTGTATTCAATGCGCTTGGCGAACCGCTCGACAAGGCCGCTGCCGTAACCGATAACACCCGCCCAATCGCGGTGCCGACGGGGACAAAAAGCTATCGCAGCAGCAAAAAACTCGAACTACTTGAAACTGGTCTAAAGGTTATCGACTTCCTCACCCCATTCGTGAAGGGTCGCAAGATTGGTGTGATTGGCGGTGCTGGTGTGGGCAAGACCGTGCTTACCATGGAAATGATCCACAATGTCACCCAGGGAAAAGACAACAAATCACTTTCTATTTACTGCGGTGTTGGTGAACGTATTCGTGAAGGTAACGAACTATACGAAACGTTGCGTGATACCGATGTGTTGAAAAATACCGTGATGTTCTTTGGTCAAATGGACGCGACCCCTGCCATTCGTTCGATGGTGGGCCCTGCCGCGGCCACCGCTGCAGAGTATTTCCGCGATGAAGAGGGCCGTGACATTCTGTTTTTCGTAGACAACATTTATCGTCACATCCAAGCTATGACCGAGCTTTCTACCAACCTCGGCCTCATCCCATCTGAAGGTGGCTATAGCCCGATGGTGTTCTCAGATCTCCGTCGCCTGCAAGACCGTCTGGCTAGTACCGAAAAAGGTACTATTACCAGCGTGCAGGCTATCTACGTGCCCGCCGACGACCTTTCCGACCCAGCCGTGCAGGCTATTAGTCAGCAGCTCGACTCGGTGCTTGTGCTTGACCGTTCTATCGCGGAAACAGGTATTCGCCCTGCCGTAAACCTGCTAAAGACCACCAGTTCTCTACTGACGCCACAGATTGTAGGTGAGCGTCACTATCGTTTGGCTGAAAAGGTACAAGCAATTATGCAGAAATACGACAGCTTGAAAAATATCATCGCCATTGTGGGTGAAAACGAGCTTTCCGCTGCTGATAAAACCGACTACCAGAATGCCAAGAAGCTTATTCAGTTCTTTTCTCAAGATTTCGCCGTGGCCGAAAAGTTCACCGGTAAACCTGGCGAGTACTACACGTTGCAGCAAACACTCGACGGTATCGAGGCAATTTTGAACGGCACCGACGAAGCGTCGACCGAGCAAAAAGCTACTGCGCCTGCCGAAGGTGCCGCAACTCCACAGTCGCCAGCCGTAGACGGTACTACTGCGCAAGCAGAGAATGCGCCGACTCAAGCTGCGCCAGCGAAAGAACAACCGCCGACCGAACCTGCCAAACCTGAAACACCAGCGAAATAACTATGGCTAAAAACAGTGAACCAAAACAAATAAAAGTGGTGGCCCGGGCACCGTTCAAACTTTATTTTGAAGGACCCGCCCTATCTCTGTCGGCCCGGAATGCCATTGGGAAATTCGACGTATTGCCTGGTCACGCCGATTTCTTCTCTATGATCGAGCCCGGTGAAGTATACATCGAGCCAGTTGAAGGCGACCCAGTATCATTTCAGGTAGCGAACGGCATTGTGACAGTTCGTGGCGACGAAGTGATGCTGTTTGCGAATATGTAGCTACTGCACCACGAAATAGTCAAAACCATACGAACCAGCGCCCAGCGTGCTGGTAGTATGTACTGTAAAGCCTGTGGTGTTGCGTGTAACATAAAAGTTGCCAAGACCACCGTTGAATGGAGTCACGAGCACCCGTGGTGTACCACTATATGCATTACTAAACTCGACCGATGCAAGTGTCCCACTGGCACTTGCGCCTACACCCAGTGTGATATTAACCGTACCCGAGGCATCGTTGCCGTTGCCGTTCACGGTAGCGACACCACTCACGCCGCCGCCTTTACTGATACCTGGCCCGCTGCCGCCTGTAATAATATGCCCCCCAATTTTCAACGTTGCAGTAGAAGTAAGAGTGTTCGCCTGGAAGTTTTTTGCTGACAGAACGCCACCAATCGCCAGATTACCTGAAACATTCAAGTTATTCGTTATAGACGTTAACGCGGTGATAGTAACCGGCCCCTGTAGACGCGACGAACCTGCTATAGTGAGATCTTTTCGAGATATGAGGTTATTCACCGTGGCGTCGCCGTTCACATTGAGCGAACTGAGTGAGGCTTTACCCGCCTTTAATGTCGTAAAGCTTCCCTCTGGTGCCGTAAACGATTTACTAAGCTTCAGGCCACCCTGTACGCGTACATCGCCACCCACTACCACTTCGCCGTTAAATTGCGTGTCTGGCCCAATAGTTAGTTGTGTACCCTTAGTACCGACAGGGTTGCGACTGACCCCTAGCCCACCCAAGGTCTCGGCACTCAGGGTGACATCCTCGCGATTGACTGCTTGATTGGCTGAATCTTGCGTGTTTATAAAGTACGTGATCGCACCAGCATTAATAGCCAGTATGCCTACCACCACGCCAATGCCCACAAACGTAGCCTTGTGACTCGGCCGGTAGGTAGCGCTGCGTGGCCGTAGTGGTGACTTGTCCCCGTCCTTTGCAGCATCTCCAGAAGCGCTGGTAGCCCCGACCGCTTTTGGCACATCAGCATCGGCCGGTGTTTCGGTTGCACCAGTTTGTGCTTGCAACTCCTCTGGCTGAGGCGGTGTTGCTTGATTCGGGTCGTCACTCATAGCTGTTTTTGTTCGCCACCTTTACTAATAGCGCTATTATACCTGTTATGCTTCCTCGGGGCAACTTGCAAAATCAACCAGCCGCACCATACAATAGTAGTTATGGTTGTGAAACGAGTTCGAGCAGTACTAGCAGCTGCGCTGCTGTGCGTGTTTGCCATTGGCAGTGCTACTGCGTCGGCACAAGAACCTCAATCAGCCAACTTTCGTTTCGACGAGACATCTATTAGTACAGGTGGCCTTATCGAATCAAATTCGGCGAATTATAATTCGCGCGTTGGTATCGGCGACTTGTCAGTTGGGCGCGCGAACTCTTCAAACTATTCTGCCGAGCTTGGGTCGCGTACTGATGCCGACCCCTACCTAAAGGTTACTGTTACGGATGCTTCAGCAGATTTTGGATATTTTAGCCCTTCTACACCAGCTACGGCTACAGCTACGTTTGAGGTAGTGAATTACACCAGCTACGGCTACGCTGTACAGATTATCGGTGATCCACCCACATTCAATGGCAATAGTATTGCACCACTTACGTCTAACGCGGTGAGTGCTCCTGGTAGTGAACAGTTTGGTTTGAACCTAGTAGCAAACACCAGCCCAAGTGTGGGCGCCAACCCAGACAACGGCACAGCACCAGATGATTTTGGTTATGGTGAAGCTGCGCCAAATTATGATACGGCTGATAGTTTTCGCTATGTAGAGGGCGAGAGCGTGGCTCTAGCGCCAAAGAGTTCGGGCAAAACTGTGTATACTATTAGTTACCTGGTAAACGTTGGGTCGCGCACCGCGGCTGGCCAATACACCACTCAACAATCGGTCGTAGTCACAGGTACCTATTAGATACCAGACTCAAAGCTGTGGATAACTTTCTGCATTTTGTACTAGAAAAATGTTGACATAGCTAAAACGGTTGTGGTAAATTCAAGGCATAAATACCAATTAAAATAAAAAGTATTAAAAGAGAAAAGCACATGAAAACACCACAAAAATCACTATTTAAGTTGCTGACCGGTAGCGCACTAGCCGCTGCGCTGGTTCTGCAGTCTGTTGTTCCTGCAACGGTATCTGCGGTAGGCCTTGGCGCTCGGAGTCTCAACATCTCTGATGCGACACCTGACGCAACTGGCGTATCATATACATTTGACTTGACACTTGGTGCAGGAAGTTCATTTACGTCAATGGATAGTCTAGACATAACATACTGTACTACTGCAGCAGGTACTTGTACCGCGCCGACAGGCCTGGATGCATCAACACCTGTAACAATTTCTGGTCAAACAGGTGATGTTGCCGGTTGGTCCGTAGGAGCTACGACAGCCAACACGGTAACACTTAACCGAAGCGGATCTGCACAGAGCGCCACCGACACAATCGTCTTTACCCTCGATGACATGGTAAACCCAACAGCTGTTAACACTACTTTCTTCGCTCGTATCTCTATCGACGACAGTGGTACACCTACTGATGCTGGTACGGTTGCAACGAGCACCTCAGACCCGGTAATCCTAACAGGAGTAATGCCCGAATCACTTGTGTTCTGTACGGGCGAGACTGTTTCGACAACAGCAACTATTCCTGACTGTTCTACTGCTACTAGCGCCGCAGCCATCAACTTTGACCAGCTGTTCTCTCCTACTGAAACAGCTGTAGCGTACTCTCAAATGGCTGCATCTACCAACGCTGGTACTGGCTACAACATTACTGTAACCGGTGATACACTTACCTCTGGTGGTAACACCATAGATGCTATCGGTGGTACAGCGGCTGCATCTGCTCCTGGTACAAAGCAATTCGGCTTGAACCTGGTAGCAAATACTGCTGGTACGACTGGTGTGGGTGCTCGCTTCCCAGGTAGCAGTGCAGATGTAGCACCTGCAGCAGATGCTTCTACCTTCTACGGTGACGCCGCTACAGAATTCGACACAGCAGACAGCTTTGCCTTCGTAGCAAACACAGCTAACACTGTGGCTACTGCTAGCGCCAACACTGACCCACAGATTTACACTGCAAGCTACATTGCAAACGTAACTGGCCGTCAGCCAGCTGGTAACTATAGCACTGTTCTGACTTACGTCTGTACTCCATTGTTCTAGAGCTAGATACAAGTCTACAAAACACCCTGCCTCTGGTAGGGTGTTTTGCTGTATCTTTACTGGCAGTTCACGCTTATGGTACACTACCTTCATATGGGGCGTGAGAGCGGTACATCTATCTATTCTCTACACTCCGAAAACTAAACCTAACAGAGAGACTAACGAACAACCTATGAAGTTACGACTGAAGACACTCGCGATATCAACTATTACCAGTTTTGCGCTACTCCTGGGTGTCGCATCGCCTGCATTTGCCGTAGAAAACGGGAAAGGTACAGGCCAGGCACTCGAAATATCACCTCCCCTAGTGACGGTCAGTGCCGACCCAGGTGAAACCATCAATACTAAGATATTGGTACGTGACATATCTGCTATCGACCTCGTTGTTAGCAACGAAATCAACGACTTTACCTCGGATGGAGAAACAGGCGCACCGAAAATCATCTTGGACAAGAAAGATGTGGAGGCAAGCCCCTACTCGCTACGCGACTGGATCGCACCCATACCAACTAAGCGACTGAAGTCGAAAGAAATCGTCGAAGTACCGGTTACCATTACTGTGCCCGCCAGCGCGTCACCTGGTAGCTACTTCGCTGTGGTTCGCTTTACTGGTGCAGCATCGCAGCAAGAAGGTACAAGTGTCGGCCTTACCTCTAGTGTTGGAGCCTTGGTGTTCGTTCGTGTAAGTGGCGAAGCAAAGGAGAAGCTAACTGTTAGCGACCTCTACACGGGCTACGACGGCAAGAAAAAAGGCTTATTCGAATCTACTCCGGTAGATATTACCGTGCAGCTAAAGAATGAAGGCAATGTGGTAGAGCAGCCGACAGGTCTAGCTACTGTTACCGACATGTTCGGCAACGAAATTGCAAAGCTTCCTGTGAACTCTACTAAGAACTATGTACTGCCTGGTAGCACCCGTTCTTTTTCAGTCACTATCGACAAGTCGATTGTGGGCAAGAACCGTATACTATTTGGCCGATATACTGCCAAGGTCAACCTAGAGTATAGCGATGGCAAGAAACTATCAGATACCCTAAGCTTCTGGATTATCCCATACAAGCTGATATTACTGGCAGTTGCCGTTCTTGTTGGCTTAGTAATCGCCTTCCGCGTATGGATGCAAGGTTACAAAAAGCGTGTCGTGAGCCAAGCTCGCCGCCGCCGACGCTAGTGGCTACGCTACTACTGTTTTACATGCTATAATACTGCTTATGATACAGTGGCTGAAACTTAGTCATCATCGCCACAGTGGCAAGCTGCGGCCGCATGAGCATACGTCGTATGGCCCGTTAGGCGTGCTGCTGGTTGTGGTAGGGTTCATACTAAGTGCGTACACCGTATACGCTGCAACACCGTATACCGGCCCAGAATCAGGGTCGGTAGCACTGGGTGGTACGGTACCAAAAGCTCCCCCGACCGTTGCTTCTACTATCACCAACCCGAAAAGTGGCCAGCGTTTTGGTGAATCACCGATTACTGTTAGTGGTACTTGTACAAAGGGTACGTTGGTGGAAGTATTTAAGAATAACATTTTTGCCGGCTCATCGCCGTGTGACGATAATGGTAAATACAGTCTGCAGATTGATTTGCTGTATGGCAGAAACGTACTGTTTAGCCGTGTATACGATGTATTGAACCAAGCTGGACCGGATTCAAAGAAGATTACCGTATTTTACGACGCTAGCGCAGCTCAGGCTGATCCTTTTACATCATTAAACTTCAACGACGCTCAACTGCTACTAAATACGAATGCCGTATACCGTGGCGCCTTCCCTGGACAGGACATCTCTGTTCCGGTGGAGATACTGGGTGGTACCGCACCATTCGCTATCAACCTCGAATGGGGTGATGCCAACAATAATATATATTCGCGTAAGACCAACAATACTTTCAACGCCTCACATGCCTACGAAAAACCAGGTACGTACCAGATTACCTTGCAAAGTACCGACGCCGAAGGACGCGTCGCGTTTCTGACCGTTGCAGCAGTGGTAAACGGGCAAGTACTGGCTTCTGGCAGCAGTGATCAGTCAAGCGCCAGTGGTGGTTTATTCGGTAATTCACCTCTGGTAGCGCAAATGCTAACATTGTGGCCGCTCTATACAGCATTGGTAGGTATCGTGATAGCGTTTTGGCTTGGTGAACGGCGTGAAAAACGTGTGCTAGCAAGTCGCGGATTTTTGGTACATTCGCAGCGCACTTTGTAGTAAATTCTACACCGAATTTAGTTGTACTTTCTAGCAATATCGGTTATGCTAGTAGGGATAAATCTATAGAGACAAACACAGATTTTATCAAAACAAAATTAAACAAAAAGAGTTAACATATAGTGTACCTTGGTGGTAGGATATTTCGCCTCTTTGTAGGCGTAGCCATATTGTTTGGCATCATCGGAATGGGCGCATTCATGACGAACCGCCCTGTTTCTGCTGTCGCGGGTATTAACGAACGGCTGAATTTCCAGGGGCGACTGTACAACTCGCAAGGCGCTATCGTACCAGATGGCAACTACAACATTCAGTTCAAGATTTACCAAGATGGCACTGGCGCGGCCGCTGGCAACCCAGGTGGATCGTTGCTATGGACCGAAAACTGGCTGAACAGTGGCGGCAACGGCGTGCAGATTAAGAACGGCTACCTGTCGGTACAGCTCGGTAGCATCAACGCGTTCGGTAGCAGCATCGACTGGAACCAAGATACCATCTGGCTGAGCATGAACATCGGCGATACCACCAGTTGTACCATCAGCACAGATTTCGATACCGACTGTGCTGGTGACGGCGAAATGGTACCGATGAAACGCATGACCTCTAGTCCGTACGCCCTAAACTCGGGCAAACTTGGCGGCCTTGATAGCAGCCAGTTCGTGCAGCTTGCACAAGGCGTACAAACCGACGCTTCAACCAACACGACCAGCATATTCCTGAACAAAACCGGTGGCGGCAACTTTTTGCAGCTGCAATCATCTACAACCGATGTGTTCACCCTGTCAAACAGTGGTGACATTGAATTCGGTGCGAACACAGACCACACAATTTCGGTAGCAACGGCGGGAGCCGGGACGGGCGGGAACGACCTCACTGTCAGCGCGGGAACCGGTGGCAGCGGCACTGGTAGCACAGGTGGAGACCTGGTGCTACAGGGTGGCGCTGCTGGCGGCACCGACGGCAATGGTGGCAACGTTGTCATCAACGCCGGCGCGAAAACTGGTACAGGTACCGACGGAACAGTTTCTATTGGTACTGGCAACACTAGTGCCATTACGCTCGGTGCAGACACGACCGTATCTGGCAACTTTACCGTTTCTGGCACGAGCAGTGTTGCCTTCCAAGCGGGCACAAGCTACAGCACGACTGGCCAAAGTGACAATGTCGACTTCGGGGCTGGTTCGGTATTCCGCTTGACTGGAGCAAGCGCACAGACAATCACCGGTATCGATGGCGGGTACGACGGCCGTTTGATTACCCTTATCAACGCTGGAACAGTAAACGCAATCCTTACGAACAACGACACCGCAAACTCAGACGTAGACAAAGTAATCATTACTGGAACAGGTGCCAACCTTACCCTATCTGTTGGTGGTGCAATTAGCCTGATATACGACAGCGGCGACAGCCTGTGGCGCGTGGTTGCAGGTGCCGCTGATAGCGCTGGTGCGGGTGGTGTAACCTTGCAAGGTTCAACCCCAGGCACCGCAGACGTTGGTAACACCAATATCACTGGTACAGCCATCGCTGATATCGTGCAAGGTACTTCACATGTATACACGCCAGACC
>JAUIII010000011.1 GCA_030431855.1 bacterium | reverse complement strand
TACTCCGAAGAGCATATGCGGTATTAGACACCGTTTCCGGTGCTTATCCCTCACTTTGGGGCATGTTCCCACGCGTTACTCAGCCGTCCGCCGCTCGCCGGCGCTCACATTACCCTCGTTACTAGAACCAGAGCACTGTGAGCCCGCTGCCGCTCGACTTGCATGTATTAGGCACGCCGCCAGCGTTCATCCTGAGCCAGGATCAAACTCTCCATAAAAAGTTTGCTAACTTCCGTTACTCGGTAGTATCAAACATAAAATAGACTGACGATGTTATTGCACAATTAAACTGTTAAAGAACATTTTAATCTGGCTCGGTTCCCCGTTTTTCTCGCAGTTCACGAACAGACTGTTATCCATCATACAGGATTTCCAGAGGTGCGTCAAGCACCTAGACGTGGTTATTTCGTAGCGATAAAGACAACGATTCCAACTACAAAACCGAGGATTAGGCCAGCGAATACCTCAAGCGAAGTATGTCCCCTTGCAACGTGACGTAGAACAACCTTGCTTTTTTGCTCTTTTATCAGCGCCCTAACAGCTTCACCTTGCTCGCCCACTGAACGACGTAAGTTGATAGAGTCATACATAACGACCCCTGCAAATAACGCAGCTACGGCAAACACTGCTGAGTCTATTCCATCAAGTATGCCTACTATTGTTACGAGCGACACTACCGTTGCTGTGTGAGCACTTGGCATATTGCCTGAGCTGTAAAACTGATTGAAGTTTTTGATACTCTTTGTTTTCAGCGATGCAATCATAAATTTTATGACGTGCGCAATGATCCATGCTAGGGCGATTGTTATCAGGTAGGGTGACACGCCGCTCATCTAGGTTATTCCTGTGTCAAATCTTTACTTTGCTCAGGCATCAACCCAATCGAAGATACAGAGTCGCTGTCTGACAATCTCATAATCGTCACGCCCTGGGTGGTTCGACCGAGCAACTTGATATCTTTCAGGCTTAGGCGAATTGTCTGGCCACCCTTAGAGATAAGTAGTGCTTCAGCCATATCTGGCTCGATGGTTTGTACAGAGATGATTGGACCAGTTTTTGCAGTTACTACCGCTGCCTTGATGCCGACACCACCGCGTTTGTGGCTTGGGAAATTCTCTGCCTTGGTTCGTTTACCAAAGCCCTTTTCACTGATTACCAACAACTCTTGCTCTTCGCTGTGTACTACGTCCATACCCACTACTACGTCGTTTGGTCGCAGGCGTGCACCGCGTACGCCCCTGGCGGCACGACCCATTGGTCGAGCGTCAGACTCATTAAAGCGCACTGCTTGGCCCGCAGAAGTCGACACAATGATGTCATTCTGACCGGTTGTCTTCTTGATCCAGCGCAGCTCATCGCCATCATCCAGTTTGATAGCAATCAAGCCGTTTGTACGAATATTCGCGTAGTCTTTCAGCGGCGTCTTCTTTACCGTACCCTTGCAGGTGGTCATAAACAGATACCCTTCGTCACTCGCATCCTTTTCGTGGCGAATAATAGAGGTAATCTTTTCCTCTGGCTGCATCTGAAGTAGGTTCACTGCAGCGACACCCTTTGCCGCGAGGCTTGCCGCTGGCACTTCATATGCCTTCAGGCGGAATACACGACCGCGGTTGGTAAAGAATAGTAGCCAGTCATGTGTACTAGCTGGCACCAGCTGATCAATTACATCTTCCTCTTTCGTCGTCATACCACGTTTGCCCTTACCGCCTCGGTTTTGGCGTCGGTATTCACTCAGCAGGGTACGCTTGATGTAATTTTCTGTGGTCAGCAGGATAACGCTTTCTTCCTCGGGGATCAGCTCCTCATCACTAAACTTACCAAGCTCGTGGGTAATAATTTTACTGCGTCGCTCGTCGCCATATTTCTCTTTCATCTCGAGCAGCTCTGTCTTGATAATCTTCAGAATCTCTTTTTCATCTGCTAGAATTCCCTCGAGTTTCGCAATTAGGGCCTTGAGTTCTTTTAGTTCGTCTTCGATAGCTTGGCGCTCTAGACCGGTAAGGCGACGTAGCTGCATCTCAAGGATGGCTTTGGCTTGAATTTCACTGAGTTTAAACTTCTTAATGAGGTTGACCTCGGCCTCTTCTCGAGTTTTACTGGCACGGATGGTCGCAATCACTTCATCAATGTGATCAAGCGCAATTTTGTAGCCTTCGAGAATATGTGCACGTTCCTTCGCTTTCTTCAGTTCGTACTCGGTGCGTCGACGCACGACTATTTGGCGATGCTTGATGTATTCCTGCAGGATTTCTTGGAGGCCAAGTACGCGAGGCTGTACACCGTCTACCAAGGCCATCATATTATAGTGATAGCTCGTCTGGAGCGAGGTCATTTTATACAGCTGGTTTAGTACTTTCTTTGGATACGCGTCTTTCTTAAGGTCAATTACCACCCGTACGGTGCCACGGGCAGATTCGTCACGGATATCAGCAATGCTTGTGAGTTTCTTTTCCTTTACCAGTTCAGCGATTCGCTCAATCAAGGTTGCCTTGTTTACCGCATACGGCATTTCGGTCACGATAATCTGATGACGACCCTTCTTGGTCTCTTCGATATCGGCGACCGCGCGAATCATCACGCTACCACGACCTGTCTGGTAGGCTTGCTTCATCGGCGCACCACCGTACACAGTAGCACCCGTTGGGAAGTCTGGGCCTTTAACGTGTTTCAACAGGTCTTCTACTGTCGCTTCAGGGTTATCAATCTGCTCAATCGTTGCATCTACCAGTTCATTCAGGTTGTGTGGTGGAATATTGGTGGCCATACCCACGGCAATACCAATCTGGCCATTCAGCAGCAGATTTGGCAGTTTTGCTGGTAAAACAACTGGCTCTTGCTCGGAACCATCGAAGTTATCACGAAAGTCGATCGTTTCTTTATCGATGTCTACCAGCATTTCATCGGCCGGCTTCGCCATGCGTGCCTCTGTATAACGCATAGCCGCTGGTGGGTCACCATCCATGGAGCCAAAGTTACCCTGACCCTGCACCAGCATGTAGCGCATGCTCCAGTCTTGCGCCAAACGAACCATAGAGTCATAAATTGCCGAGTCACCGTGTGGGTGATATTTACCCATCACGTCACCGACGATACGAGCAGATTTTACGAACTTTGCACCAGAACGATTACCGTTTTGATTCATACTGTACAAAATTCGACGGTGTACAGGCTTCAAGCCGTCACGTACATCAGGTAGGGCACGATCGATAATCACGCTCATTGAATAGCGGAAGAAACTCTCTTCCATCACTGATTCAACCGTACGGTTCTCAACCAGTTTTGAATGTGATGTATCTACCACAACATCATCAGTGTTTTCGTACTTGCCTGTTGATTCTGGTGTAATTTTGTCATCATCCATGTCTATACGTCCAATTCCTCTAGATCTGCGTCTTTAGCTCGTGTTTGAATAAAGTTCTTGCGAAGGCTTACGTCATCTCCCATCAGCTTCGTAAATATAGCGTCCGCAGCTTCTGCATCTTCTACCTTAACCTGTACCAGCACCCTATTTTCGGGATTCATTGTTGTCTCCCATAACTGATCAGCATCCATTTCACCGAGTCCCTTGAACCGTGATAACGTAATGCCAGCTTGCTTGTTGCGGTCTTCATTAGGGTCTATTTGTACACCCTTTTCTTTCCGCTCTGCAATCAGTTGGTCAAGCATTTCTTCTTTCTTGATCTCGTCGTATACATAGGTCTTTTTCTGGCCTTTATTGAACGAGTACAGCGGTGGTTTTGCGAGGAATACGTGCCCAGCATCTACCACTTCACGCATGTACCTAAATAGGAACGTGAGCAGCAATGTAGAAATGTGACTACCGTCAACGTCGGCGTCGGTCATAATGATGATTCGGTGATATCGCAGACCGTTAATATCAAACTGTTCGCCTATGCCGACCCCAAGTGCCTTTATTAGCGACACGAGCTCGTTGTTGGCTAGCATACGGTCCAAGCGTGCACGTTCAACGTTCAATACCTTACCGCGCAGGGGCAAAATCGCCTGGGTTTTACTGTCGCGACCAGATTTAGCCGATCCACCAGCCGAGTCACCCTCTACGATGTACAATTCACTGTCTGCAGGCGTACGCGACGAACAGTCAGCTAGTTTGCCGGGGAGATTAAGGCCATCAAGTGCACCTTTACGTATCACATTATCGCGTGCCGCGCGGGCTGCTTTACGAGCACGAGCTGCAAGCAGCGATTTATTTACCACTTTCTTTGCGATAGCAGGGTTTTCATCTAGGTAGTAGGCAAAGTACTCATTCATTACCTGCTCAACGTATCGACGAACTTCAGGATTACCAAGCTTGTTCTTGGTTTGACCTTCAAATTGAGGATCTGGTAGTTTCACCAAAATGATTGCTGTCAGGCCTTCACGAATGTCATCGCCCGTCAGGTTGTCTTCTTTTTCCTTCAAAAGCCCACTCTTACGAGCGTAATCGTTTATAACACGAGTAAGTGCCGAGCGGAACCCAACAACGTGCGTACCACCGTCTGGGGTAAGAACGTTGTTTGCAAATGGCTTCACGGTCTCTATGTATGTATCGTTATACTGAACGGCAACCTCGACCATCGAGTCTTCGACTTGCTTTTCTACGTAAAATGGCGCTTCAGAAAGTACGTCTTTACCGATATTCAGGTGCTTCACGTAGCTCTGAATACCGCCCTCAAAGTAGAATGCCGCACGCTCACCAGTTCGCTCATCAACTACCGCTGTATAGATGCCTTTTGTCAGGTACGCCTGGTGGCGCAAATAGTTCACCACCCACTTATAATCAAATTCAACTGTTTCTTTAAAGATAGATGGGTCTGGGTAAAACGTCACCTGCGTGCCATCTGGACGATCAGTTGCACCAACCTTTTTCAGCGGTGTTGTCGTGGCACCTTGTGCGAACTCTATTCTATATAGTTGTCCCTTTTGGACGACTTCGGCGATAAGCTTCGTAGACAGGGCGTTCACTACACTTGAACCAACACCATGCAGTCCAGATGAAACCTTATATCCACCGCCGCCGAATTTACCACCGGCGTGTAGAATTGTCAGAACTGTCTCAAGCGTACTCAGGCCTGTTTTCGGGTGCTTATCAACAGGAATACCGCGGCCATCGTCGGTAATCGTAATACCACCGTCCTCGCGTATAACAACATCGACACGGCTCGCAAAGCCAGCTATCGCTTCGTCCACCGAGTTGTCGGCGATTTCTTTAATTAAATGATGTACACCATCGTAGCCAGTGCTACCAATATACATACCTGGACGTTTGCGTACAGGCTCAAGACCCTCTAGGACCTGAATTTGCGACCCATCATACGAGCCGTCAGCTGTTTGTTTAGCCATTATCCCCTCACTATTTCAGAACATTCTGCTATTTACACTGCTTCTATTATATCGAACTATTTGTATTCACTCAAGTTCTTGCATTGAACACAATACTTATGCTAATCTAGAGACAAAAGGTATACCAAAACAAAAAATAAACATCAAATAAACGAAAAACGGTAAAGGTTCAGACAATGTTCCGGAAGATTGTATCAAACCTCAATTTCAGTCCTGCTTTGGTAGGACAACTAGGCTTCTACGCGAAGAGACTTCGGAAGGAGGAGGCGACCAGAAGACTTGGTTTGGTATTTACTGCTCTTGCACTGATAGTCCAGTCATTCGCCGTATTCTCACCTCCTGAAGCAGTCAATGCTGCAAGTTCGGCGGACTTTGTTCGAGGCGGCGTCTCTAGCCCGGGTGACTTTTTACGCTACTACGACCGGAACGCAAGCAATATTCGCGATATCTTCAACTCACTTGGTATTACACGTGGTGAGATTAATAAAGCTAAACTAACCGTTATAGGTGAATCAAGTCGCTACAACTGGTCTATGACCAGCCTTTATAGCTATGCACAGGGTCAACGTACGTGGCAATATGACAAAGCAAGCGGTGGTAGCGGAAAAGTGTTCTACCGGCCGATGCGCCTGACTCAACAAGGCGGAGACCGGCACGAAGTGTTCGCGGGCTACTCAAAGAATTTTGGCTGGTTTGCAATCAAAAAAGACTGCGGTAACTTAATTACCACTCACCCTCCGAAGGTGTTAAATCCCGAAGCATTTTGTAAAAATCTTGCAGTTAAGCCGCTTGATTCAAATCGATTCCGTATGACGACGAACGTACGTCAGGTCGACGGTGCAAAAATTAAAAAGTACACCTATATTGTGCGTGACGACAGCAATAAATTAGTAGATACAAAAGTATTTAAGGTAAGCAGCAGCCCGCATTCGTACATCTATAAGCAATCTGATCCAGGCGCCTATCATGTGCGTGTTCGTGTCGCGACAAGTGTTGGTGAAAAGACGAGCCCAAATTGCGTCGACAGCTTTGCTGTAGCGAAAAAGCCGGCGGCATTCTGTACAGCGGCGAGCGCTGATGTATCGGACAGAACTATTGTGACGCTCGGTGGCTCTGCGCGAGCGGTACGTGGTGCGAAAATCAACAAATACGTCTTTATCGTAAAGGATCAGAGCGGAAAAGAAGTAAAACGAGTGACAGTCAGCTCATCGAAGTCTGATGTTGTCGCAGACAGCTTTACTCTATCTACACCCGGCACATACTCTGTGGTATTGAAGGTGCGCACCAGCGAAGGTGTGAAGACTAGTCAAAATTGCGCGACCGAGTTTACGATTACAAAGGTTGAGGTGTGTACCTACAACCCTAGTCTGCCAGCCAATGACCCGTTGTGTCAGCCTTGTCCAGACAACCCAGAACTATGGATCAACGACGACAAGTGTTCTGCTGAACTAGTAAACACTAAGACTGCTGTCAACATGAGTCAAGGTAACGTTGCTGCAAGTAGTGTTGTTGCTAAATCGAATGATAAAGTGAGCTACACCATCACGGTCGAGAATCGTGGCTTCGCGGCGGCACCAATCACCTTAAAGGAGGCGCTGTCCGACGTGCTTGAGTACTCGAAACTAATTGACTTAGGTGGTGGCACGTTCGATAAAGAAACGAACACCCTATCGTGGCCAACTGTCACGCTTCAGGCTAGCCAGAAACAAAGTCGCACCTTCGCCGTGCAAATGTTCAGCGACATCCCGGCAACAAATACTGGGCAAAGTGACGAGGCTTCATATGACTGCCAGATGGTAAACACCTTTGGCAACAATGTGACTGTAGATGTTGCTTGCCCAGGACAAAAAGTGGTTGTTGAACAAGTGACAAAAGAGCTGCCGCACACCGGACCTCGTGAAAACATGATGTTTGCCGCCGGGTTGCTGGCTGTTGTTGTCTACTTCTGGGCACGATCACGACAACTGGGTCAAGAAGTACGCTTGATTCGACACAACGTAAACGTAGGTACGCTATAGAACTGAGGGGTGGGCATGACTGAAAGAACCAAAGATCAATCCGGCGAACGTAGCGCCGAACACAATAAAGAACTCGAGGATACCCGTGCTGAACGTGTGAACGAGATTGAAAGAAATCTCGAGACAGCTGCAGAGCACGCTGGCGAACAAAACACCGAGAAATTACAGGAGACGGCTGAAAAGCTCGCTGATACAGAGAAGAAAAAGGGTGAGAAAAAGGTATCACCCGCCGAGAAGCGCAAGGATTCTCCTCTCCCCAACACAAAAGCGGGTAAAAAAGCCGCTTTCAATGCAACCATGAAAGATGCACGCGCTCAAATGTCGGCACCAAGCCGTACATTTAGCAAGATTATCCATAACCGTCCTGTTGAGAAAACAAGTGAAGTAATCGGCGCTACCGTAGCGCGACCAAACGCACTATTAGCGGGATCTGTTGCGGCATTTATTCTTACCTTAGCTGTTTACCTTGTCGCACGATACTATGGGTACCCTCTTACCGGATCAGAGAGTATCGCAGCCTTTATCATTGGCTGGTTACTGGGTATTCTGTTCGATTACTTTAGGGTTATGGTAACTGGTAAAAAAGCCTAGCGCAATTTTAGGTGCACTTCCTCATTATCGTTTTTTTCACTTCCACGTACATGTAGGTTTTTCTGAGGTATAGGTGTTGGCGACGGAGCCTTCTGCATATGGACTGGTTGTTTATCGACCACACTCTGAGGGTTCACAGCGTGCGACTTTGTATCGGCGAGGCTCTCAGCCGCCTCTTCCGCGCGCCTTACATCGACAGCGGGCTGAGGCGGCCGCTCTACTGCATTCACAGGCGGTGCCTGAGGAGGGTTCATAGTCGATAGCTTTGGACTATTACCGTTTCCTCCGGATTTCGGTGCAGCGCCACCAAGCTGTTGACGCTTTGCGAGCCATTCATCTAAGAATGATGACCCTGACGGTTTTGTAGAGGCCGCTACCGGCTTCTGAGCTCCGCTTGACTGTTGCATGCGCTTCATTGCATCAAGACGTTCTTTCTTCTCTTTTTCCGCTGAACGCAGACGGCTAAAGATTTCTTTCTCTACAGCCGCCCTTGGACGCCCATATTTGGCTGATGATAAACGTTTTAGCGCATCAGCCAATTGTTGATTACCCTGCCCCATTGCAGGAATGAACGACATGCTAAATGGCGAGGATGGCACGTTGTTAATCATCACACTCGAGATAGATTGGTAGTTGGGTAGCTTTGTTAGGTCGTCTTCGTCGAACGTCGGGCGGAATCGCTTTACCATTATTTCGGCGTCGGTTGTACCGATTCGTCCAGAAATTACCGTGCCTACGTTTCCAATAATCGCTTCTCGAATTTTGTCGGTAAGCTGCGTCATAAATTGGTTTCCCATAATGAGGTTGAGACGGTACTTTCGTGCCTCACTGAGAATAGATTCGAAGCTATCTGTCGCGAAGTTTTGGAACTCGTCGACATAGAGCGAGAAGTCCGTTCGCTGTTCTTCTGGAGTGTCTGCACGCCCCATTGCGGCCGCCTGGAACTTCATCACAAATATAATACCTAGCAGTTTTGAGTTTAGTTCACCCATGCGGCCTTTCGACAGGTTAACGAGCAGAATCTTTTTATTGTCCATAATGTCACGCAGATTAAAGCCGCTTTTTGTTTGACCAATGATATTGCGCATAGCGTCGTTCGAAATAAATGGCCCGAACTTTGAAACCACCCAACTAATAACCTCGCCGGCTTCATTCGAACGCTGCGAGGCTGGAAATTCTTTTGTCCAAAAGTCTAGTACCGATTGATCCGTGACGTACTTCAATTTACTCTTCATAAAATCTTGGTCTATTAACACCTTTGGAATGTCTATAAATGTACCTCCTGCTGGATCGCTCATAAGTAGCAGTGCGCAGTTTCGGAATATGTGCTCAAGCCTGGGACCCACAATGCCCGTATGGCCCGGGTCGTATAAGCCATATAACATATTGATTGACTCCTGTACCAAAAAGTCCTTTTGGTCTGGATGATCAAATTCAAACATATTAAGACCAATCGGGTTGGTCATATCGCCCGGATTAAAGTAAATAATATCTTCTACACGTTCCTTAGGAACCTTGCCAAGCAATGTCTCTACCGAGTCGCCGTGTGGATCTACAAATGCAAATCCCTTGCCATCCATCATGTCCTGGTACGCCAAGTTCTCTAGCAAAACAGATTTACCGGTACCAGTCTGACCAATAATATAGGTGTGGCGGCGGCGATCGTTTGTACTCAAACGAATAGGTTTTTTGACGCCACGAAATTCGTTGTACCCCAGCAAGAAACCTTCGTCCATTAGCTCAGTAGGACCATCGACTTGCTTCGCCATCTGTCGTTGCACCTGCGATGTAGGAATATTCTTTTGGTCTGGTAGGTGAAAAATTGTCGCAAGCTCCACTGTGTTTAAGATGTTTTGTGTTATTGACTGAGGGAAAAAGCGAAAAATGTATGAAGTTACCAGCTCTTCAATATTCCGCGATACATTAAACTTGAAGCCGTTGTAGCTCGGCGAGTCGAATAGCGAGAAGGCGGCTACGACGTTTTTCAGTAATACCTGAGACCGAGCAGCCGTATTCGAAGAAACTACCACGCGAACCAGTGTCTCATAGCCCGGGTACCTCGTTTTTTCTTCTATGGTCTCGACGGTCGCCTTTTCGAGTGAAGTAAGCTGTTTATCTTCGGGCTTCTCTTTATCTTCATTTGCTTCAGGCGGCTTCCAGAGCGCCTCCATAATGTCTTTCGGGGAACCAAGTGCTGCTAAGCCTGTCTTCTTCCCCTTATCCTTAGTAATTTTCTCGGCCGCCTGAATTGATTTCTTTGTCCAACCTTCTTTTGCAGGACGAACAAGAATCTGAATACCTATGCCGTCTTCACGTCCCGCACTAGAGAGCGCATTCAACAACGCACGTGACGCGTCGCGCTTGGCTTCTTGATATGTGGCAATTGGGTAGACGTAGTTCTTCTTTAATGTAAACTCACCGCCAATTGTGCCACTGATTTTTCCAACCTCACTAAAGACTGTGTGCTCCTCAACTTCCTCAAGGCGAGCAGCCGGATATGCAGCCGCCACCGCCTGGCGCACTACATCCACCAGTACGACAGGGACGACTGTATAGTAATGAACCAGCCCCTCCCTCGCTACAATCTCAAATGATAAGTGGCGCTGCCCGTACACCCTACTCTTAAATCCCTTGGTGGCGGTAGAGGCAATGATGTTGTACATAACCTGTGCTTGCGACAGCAGTTCTTCAGTTACATCGCGCTCATCCCTGCTACCGGCCTCTAAATCTTCACTGGCGGGGGGTAGATGGATCATCATAGGAACCATTTTCAGACCACGTTCATAATTTTTTGCTTCACGAAGCGTTTTGCGATATTGAGAAAACACAAGAGCAGCAACAGAGACGAGTACGAGAACGACGCCGAGCACACCTATCAACACCTTAATACCCCCTATAATTACTGCTTACTGCTAGGTCGCTTCGCCCAGCTCTTTTCCGTATCGCTTCTTCAAATAGTCAGCCTGTAGCTGCCCCACTTGCTTCTCGCGCAAATGCGGATCTTCTTTTGTATCCGTAATTATCCGCTTTGCTTTATCAACCCATTCTTTCTCAATAAGATCATCGTCACTAGCTGTTGTTGGATTATCATCAGTTACCGTTGTTGCGTCGTTGTCGTCACCGTCAGACTGGACCGGAACAGGGGTCGGAAGTGTAATCGGTGTGGGTGTTGTAGTAACCGCATGGTGTTGTTCGCCGGCCCGCTCGACCGAGCCAGTCTCTGGCCGTCGCTCAGCTTGCCCATACTCTTCATGTTCTGGAGACTGCGCTGGAAACTCGCCTACATTTGCTGGCGATTCTGGCGTCATCTCTGGTGATGGGAGCTTAGGTTCCATATCTGTAATTATAGCATAACTGCTAGTCTTTAAATTAAGATATATCCCTTTTATTTACATACAAAAGTGCGATTGTTAAGAAAACAAGCACTAAGATGATTTCGTAAATACCAAGGGATCCGATTGACTTCATGGCAAGGACCATAATAGGACCAAGCGCAAGGACAGATGATAAGTAGTATACCTTTTTTACGCTCGCTGTCGTCAGTGGCTTACGAACCGTTACAAGACGAGATACTTTCACTAGCATGCGGTTCAAAATCCACCCCATGGCGGTAAATACACCGACGAGTACTATATACAGCAAAAAAAATACGGCCAGTAAGCCGGCCGGACCAACGCTTGCAGGATTTGTTGTCTGCAATAACACGAAAAGCAGCAGTGTAGCAACGAGAGTACTTGTTGTGACTATTTTTCCCAACATATTTACACTATACCACTTCACTTTATTAATTTAAGAGAGCCTCGGCGACCAATCTTGGAATCTGGAGCGAACCTCTTTTGTTAAAGGGGCTCAATCCAGACTCCAGTCTAGACAGGCACTGTCCGTCCAAAAGTAAATATTGACGCGTGTGTCGAAGACAACCAGTCGCCTAGAGGCTACTGACCGCCCAGCTATGAAGCTGGGTACAATCCTTTCATCGGTGTTCCACGGGAGATAACTTATTACGTAATCAGTCCTGGTACTTACCTATGAGCGCTTCTGCCGTATTGGCAAAGCATCGGGGACGCCAAACATTGGTTCACGGAAGGTGCGTGAGTCATCAAAGAAACGACTCAATAAGTGAACGATTGTTGTCGCCACCGACTTATTGCCAAAACACGCAGTCGGTCAGCATTAATTCAAGTTGTTAATGTTTTTTATGCTTTTTTTGTTTTTGTAAAAGCTTAGTTCTACATTAGCACAACCGTTGTCTCGTGTCAATATTAAGCGATGTTTTTCGTGCAGGTTATATATACAACGTTTTATATATCTGTTAGCTTCTCAGCTTCTTGTTGATATATGTTGTAATTCGTGCAATGTATAATACTTTGAGATCCTGTCAGCAGTCACCCAGGCCACGTACTATACAATGTCGTGGCCTACGTAGTACTGCAAGTGGTTTCGTTTCGTGTTCAGGTCGGCAGTTGCGGCAGCTACCAACGCGCGATCGTGTATTGGCATGCATCTATCTTCACTCGTACATACAAAACCATATTGTCTTGAAAGCCACGTGTTATATTCAGCCAGCGTCAAATAATCCCCTTGCCTTCCAAATACTACTTCACGCCCTGCAGACCTATCAGCCTAGGCTGCCATAGGTACATAGCTGAGACGTGCCGCCGCATACTGATCTACAGCGCGCATGTTACGTTCCACAATATGAGGGTCTACCCTGCGCTACATAAACGTTCCGTGACCCACCTACTACGGCATGGCTAGTTTTGCCCCGACACACGTCTATTGCATAAGCGCTATTAGCGTGCTTGTCGCTTATAGATAGCTCCTGGTGGCACACGAATGGATAGTACGTTGCATGTAAACGCCTGCGCAGCCTATCTACCGCCACACCACCTGCGTGAGAATCAAACCAACGTGGTATTTTTTACCCAGAAAAAGTATGAAAAAGTTATTGACACAAGCATTTTAAAGTCATATTATAGGGGTAGTCTCTGAATAAAATTTTTGTGCAGGGGCCAAAAACAAACAAAAACGAAAAAACTCCACATAAAACAACCGTTCCTCGCAGGCGGTTGTTTTTTATTACTCGATTGTGCATAAAATTAAATAGACCTGTGGTATGTTACAGGTCTATTTTCTTCGTTCATGGTGGAGCTGCCGGGTACTGCCCCCGGGTCCAAATGGTAACCATCTACTCGTCTACAAACATAGTTTCATTTGGAAGCTTTGACACGTCAGTAACTCGAAATGAAACAAAAACGTTACGTCTGTGTGATTCAGTGTGTATTTGGTACCCTACGCTGAATCATCGTATTGCACCTAGCCTAGAAATATTGCGCATCGACGCACTATAGGCGTCATGCAACGACACGGCAGCTATATTAGGCTGCGATTGCTACTGGTTGCATTACAGGAGCTTTGAGGCTCTGTAGTGCAGCAGCTAGCTTTTGCAAAGGTTTTGCAGTTATTATTCAGTTTACGTCTGAAAATCGGTTCGCAAAGTAGATTGTTAAGATCCATCTGTCGAAAGCTATGTCAGCCCCTCGACCATTACCTCTGTTACTATATCATAGTTTACAGATAATTACCACTTGTGCTTAACTTGTATGCAGTATGTCTGCTGTCGCAAAGATTGTCTCGGTCGCCCCAATTGGCTTTGATGGTCATATTGTTGAAATTGAGGGCGATATGAAGAATGGACTCCCTAGTATTCAAATAGTGGGAATGGGCAGCAAGGCTATCGATGAGGCCAAAGAACGTGTACGAAGCGCAATCGTGAACTCACTACTGGAATTCCCAGCCAAAAAGCTTGTTATTAACTTGGCTCCTGCAGAGCTCCCTAAGGACGGCTCCCACTATGACTTACCTATCGCCCTAGCGATTCTTACGTGCGCTGGACAGTTACGTCAATCCGACGTAGCCGACAGCATGTTCGCGGGAGAGCTCGCGCTAGATGGTACCCTACGCCCGATCCGGGGAGCGATATCTATCACTGAGACGGCGCGAAACAGCGGCTACTCCACAGTTTACTTACCAGAGGAGAACATCGAACAAGCTCGACTTGTTGAGGGAATTGAAATTATTGGCGTCAAGAGCCTTAAGAGCCTTTTTCTGCATCTCAAGAAAGAGGTTCTTATTCCCACATATCCAACATCCGACACCAACCCTCCGTCTGTAACAAAACATACAAACAATGAGCCTCATTTCTTACTGGATGACATCCGTGGACAAGACCAAGCAAAGCGAGCCTTGCTTATTGCTGCAGCAGGCCACCATAACCTGCTACTTACTGGCTCCCCTGGTGCTGGGAAAACTATGCTCGCTAAGACACTGAACTCACTCTTGCCTCCTCTTAAGAAGGAAGAGCAGATAGCTGTAACAAAGCTGCATAGTCTTGCTGGCGAAGCTGTCGAGGAGATAGTGGCGACACGTCCATTTCGTTCACCTCACCATACAGCAAGTCGTATAGCTCTCATAGGCGGCGGGAATAAGCCAAGGCCCGGGGATATTAGCCTGGCACACATGGGTGTTCTTTTCCTCGATGAAATGCCAGAATATCCCCGTGCGACATTAGAAGCCCTTCGCCAGCCCTTGGAAGACAAGCAGGTCTCGATCAGTCGCATAAATGGCCACGTGCAGTATCCGGCAGACTTTATGCTTATAGCCACGATGAACCCTTGTCCATGCGGCTACTATGGCGATGATAAGCACGAATGCACCTGTACGTCTACACAGATTCTTGCGTATCAACAGCGACTTTCAGGGCCCTTGCTAGACAGGATCGACCTGGTTGTATCCGTAAGTCGTGTTAAAAACGATGAGTTACTTGATCACACTTCGTCGTCGAACACACAACATAATACTGCTCTGAAAAGTATGCAAAAAGCCCATGAGGCGCAACTCTCTAGATATGATAGTAGTGTCAAATACAACGCAAATCTATCTTCGAAGGACGTAAAGTCAAAGCTGAGCTTATCACCCGCTGTGCGCCAGATGCTCGCGCAGGCTACGGACAAACTCAACGTAAGCGCGCGTAGTTACTTCAAAATCATCAAGGTTGCTCGAACTATCGCTGATATTGACGGCCATGACGAGATTCTTCCTGCACACATCGCCGAGGCACTTCAGTATCGCGCTCCTGCAAAGTAATCATTAAAGGGCTTGCGATAACGGGGGTGGTGTGCTAAAATAAAACACGAGTTAAACGTATTCAGAAACCGATTTCTGACATTCGCTACTCTAGTAATGCCAAAAAGGAGATTTTTATAGCCGGAAGCCAACAGATTCGCATCAACGAAGCAATTCGAGCATCAGAGCTGCGTGTCATCGGGTCAAGCGGGGAACAACTAGGTATCCTCCCCCGTGCCGAAGCACTGAGATTAGCCGAAGAAGCTGGCGTTGATCTGGTGGAAATCTCTCCAAACGCAAATCCTCCTGTTGCAAAGATTATTGACTGGGGCAAATATCAGTACCAGAAGATGAAAGAGCAGCAAAAGAATCGCCGCAGCAGCAAGCAAAGCGAGCTGAAACAAATGCGATTTGGACTCAAGATCGGTAGCGGTGATCTTGAAATAAAATTGCGTAAAATCCGCGCATTTTTGGCAGACGGACACAAGGTACGTATCCAGATTTTCTATCGTGGACGAGAAATGGCCCACAAAGAACTAGGCTATGATCTTATCAATAAAATTGCCGCTCAACTAGAGGAAGACGCTGTTGTTGAACAGCAGCCGCAAATGGCAGGTCGCAACCTGAGCATTGTAATAAGGAGTAAATAATGCCCAAGCTCAAGACGCACAAAGGCACCGCAAAGCGCGTAAAGATTACCGCTAGCGGTAAAATAACCCGACGTCGCGCATCGGGAGGCCACTTGCTTGCCAAAAAAAGCAAAAGCCGCAAGCGCGCTATCAATACCACCGGTGAAGTTACTGGTTCTATGGCGAAAAATATTAAACGTTCCCTGGGAGTCTAATCTATGCGTGTAAAACGAAGCGTACCTGCCCGTGCAAAGCACAAAAAAATTCTCAAGGCTGCAAAAGGCATGCAGCACAACCGTACTCGCAGCTTCCGTCTTGCTAAACAAGGCGTAATCCGATCACTGCAGTACGCTTATCGCGATCGTCGCAATAAAAAACGAGACCTTCGACGTCTCTGGATCAGCCGCATCAATGCTGCAGCCCGAGAAAATGGTACCACCTATGGTCAGCTCATCAACGGGTTGAAAAAGGCTGGTGTTGAGCTAGATCGTAAGGTATTGTCTGATCTCGCTGTAAAAGAGCCAAAAGCCTTTGCAGCAATTGTAAAATCAGTCAAATAAACTACCGACCACACTAAAAAACCCGCGTATAGCGGGTTTTTTAGTGGGCAGCAAATCTGTAAGCCGGGTTCTGTGCTGGTAAAACCAGTGACAATCATCTATCTAGACTAATCGTTGCCGACTAGTTCAAGCGGTTATCGGCCCGCGAGCGAGCAACTCTTGTATTGCGGACCTCCTTGCAGTTGGTAGGGTTTACCTCCTGATGTTGTTACCAACACCAGCTGTAGTCTCTTACACTACTCATTTCACCCTTACCCGCCATTGACGGGCGGTATTGTTTCTGTGGCACTTTCCCTAGGGTCTCCCCCGGCCGCCGTTAACGGCTACCAAGCTCTACACTGCCCGGACTTTCCTCTCGCACTAGGTGCCAGCGATTGTCCGATAAGCTGCCTAGTACAGTATTATAGCGCACTTTGCTCATTATCTGCATGAGCATCAAGAATCTTATTGACCATGCCGTCTGCAAGCTGGTTAAATTCTCGTCTCACATGAGAAAACTTTACGGACTCAAACTGACCAACAAGCTCTTTTATACGTTCGTATATTGGCCATAGGTCGTGATTTTTAATCTTATATACACCGTTGAGCTGGTTTGTCACAAGCAAGCTATCCATTCGAAAGTCGATAGTTTTTGCACCCATTTCAGCCGCTTTTTCGAGTCCTAAACGTACACCATGGTACTCGGCCTGGTTATTAGTGGTAATTCCAAGGTATGCTCCACCCTGGTGAAGCACTTCTTCCCGACTATTCATGATAACGAATCCACTCGCTGATGGACCTGGATTTCCTCGTGACCCACCATCGGAGTAAATCAAAAAATGTTCGTCGTCTACTGGGCCTACCTGTATCGATACATCTGTTGAGTCTGTTGCCTTTTCAACATCATGTTGTTCAGATATCCCTAGCAGTAGTTTGGCGCTCTCTGTTATCTCGTCTTGATGGATATCCTGAACCTTGCGCCACAGATACTTATCATAATTATGGCTCAGGGCAACATCTGCACCACCTTCGCCTAGTGCCACGAGATACAGAATAAACGTATACTGTATGTCTCTATCATCGTGATCGATATAGGTGAGCACATCAAAAAGCTGTGCTGTTTGTACATTCAACCCAGTATCATCTTTCAAATAGCGCCTTAGGGCATCTTCGGGTTGTTCACCATAGGCAAGCTTTCCACCTGGTAACTCATACTTGCCAAAGATAGTCTTGCGGCCATTTGCCCGCCTCACTAACAAGGTTTTGTCTTTGTGCTTTATAATTGCGCGTACGGCTATTAGCTGCTTCATTCTTTATTTCTCATTTCGTATCATTTCTCTAGTATACCATTTGGTCGGGGTGACTGGACTTGAACCAGCGACCTCGCCACCCCCAGCGGCGCGCGCTACCAACTGCGCCACACCCCGACATACAGTAGTCCCCTAGGGCAGTAGCGGTTGATATATCCCCGCGTAAATGCAAGGTGGGAAATCTCAGAGGATCACCACGGTGACCCAGAATGTTGATTTCCCTATCAAATGACGTTAGGAAATCATTTTCGCTACTGCCCTAGAGGACTACTTTTATTATACTCCTGGTCGTCAAGCGACGCCATATATAATCGTAAAAATATGTAGTATTGCCGTAATAAGTGAAACCAGTAGTTTACCTAGTAGCGAGCTGCCCAGAATTACTATTGCGAAGATAAAAATGAGGCCGTATTGTTCAATTACTTCCATCGCGCGCCGTACGAAATCAGGAGCAAGTGCATATACCACACGAGAGCCGTCTAGAGGTGGTATGGGCAGCATATTAAACACAAAAAACCCAAGATTAACCCATACAGCTGTTAACAGAACACTGTTGCCAAGACCTGTCGATGGCATACCAAGCGCCACAAACATACCAAACACAACAAATGCTATCAGCAGATTTGTAAGAGGCCCCACTGCGGCCACTAAGGCTACCCCCCATTCATCATATTTTAAGCGTGACGGATTAAAGGGTACCGGCTTGGCGCCACCGAATATCGGACCACCCGAAATAGCCAAGATAAGGGGTAATAGTATCGTTAAAAAGGGATCAATATGCTTTATTGGGTTCAGCGTGAGCCGACCCTGCAGCTTTGCAGTATCATCCCCTAGCCAGTAGCTCACAAAACCATGCATTGCTTCATGTAAAGTCATCGATACTAAAATGACACCCAGCACAATCATCAAGTTTTCAATATCCATACATACATTATACAGTGTTTTGCTCTGTCTAACACCTTGACGAAAACGGTAAAAACCGTTACAATGGTACGAGTTTTGTAAAAAGGAGCTAAGAAATGGCAGCACGATGCGATCTAACCGGTAAAGGTAAGCAATACGGCCACAATGTGAGCTTCTCTTTGCGTCGCACGAAGCGTGTGTTCAAGCCAAATCTGCAAAAGAAAACTTTTTTTGTAGATGGCAAGAAAGTCACTATGACTCTTTCGACACAAGCAATTCGAACGTTAAAGAAAAAAGGCTTGCTACAGCCGGTAGCTAAATAAAAAATCCGCCACCAGGCGGATTTTTTTAGATTAGACTCATTACGAGCGCGTCAGCTCATACATCGTAGGTGTTGGAGGTAGTGAACTCGCCGACTTCACCTTTAGCTTAGCAGTCTGTTCGACATCACCAACGTATTCTTTCTTGAACAGTTCAATGCCATCTTGTGGAACCTCATACTTTATAGCGCTGTCTGCGTAGTGCACGGGAATTACCGCCTTCACATCAATCTTGCGTGCTAATTTTGCTGCCTTTACGGCATCTAATGTATAGCCTCCGCCTCCAACAGGTACAACCAACAAGTCTATGACGCCAAGCTCTTCTAGCTGGTCATCGCTTAAGTTATCGTTTACATTCCCCACTACCGCAATGCGAACATCTCCTACCTCTACCCGATACATCGTCGCATGCTTTTTATTCGTTTCTGCTTCAGTGTGTCGCTCTGCTGCAACACCTTTTATTGAGAAATCAGAGACCTCATATTCACCTGGGCCCTCTATGGTCAACATAGCCTCGGGAGAAGATAGCGCAAACCTCGCATCCGTTGCTAATTCAATGACATCCTTGGTCGACAAGTCTTTTAAGCCATGCACAGATAATTTCGGATCTACCACTAACTTTGCTTTTTTCGTGCTTATTACTACTGTCGTTCCACCCTTATATTCTATGTCAAACATATATCTCCTTTTAGTTTGCTATTTCAGTATGTTTTCATCATCTCGAAGTACTGTATGCTTGTTCGCAAGAAGCTGTGCGATAAACCTGTCACGTATACTTAACCGATAGTAGAACTCATCGTACGCAAGCACACTATAGTTCAGTTCTCGACCCTCTTGTTTTTCGAGCGCCTTAATGAATGTCTTGAGCTTCGCTGCAGAGGGGTTGCCGACCAGCAGCAGATCCAGCGGGCTGCCTGAATTTTCAACAAAAACACCTGACACCACTGCTATCTTTATCTTACCCAATTCATCAAGCTTCGCTTGCCAATCTAGCGTCGATGGCACAGAGTGGTTCAGAGGCTCCCCCGCACTCTTCTCGTCAGCAAATATGGCACGTAGCGGCACATAGTGCTCGTAGCGCTGATTTACCTCATAGTATAGTTTGTTGTCAGCCTCATCACTTTTAATGATGCCGACATTCAGCATATTAGATAGTTCTCGTCGAACAGAATTTATTTGTTCATCAATCAAGCGCGTAATTTCTCGTACGTAGAAAGACTTACCTGGGTTGTTCAAAAACAGGTGCAGCAATTTTATTCTGGTTTTTGAGCCAAATAACGCGTCAATCATATCTATATCCCGAATACTATCTTTATCATAATAACACAATATTTACTCATGTGCGAGCAGGCGTGCAACATGAGATTCCAGCGTTTGAAGCGTACACCATTCAATGTATGCATTGCGTCTAAACCACGTCATTTGGCGCTTCGCGAGCTGCCAATCTCGTGTTCGAAACAACTCTTTTACTTCATCAACACTGGCACTACCGTCTAAATACCGTCTTATTTCGCGGTACACATTACTTGTCATCGCTTCTGCATCCCAGCCGTATTGTTTTGCAAGTGTTGTAGCTTCATCAATAACACCATCTTCAAACATAGCGTCTGTTCGAAGCGTAATTCTCTCGCGTAATATCCTACTTTCTGTAGCTATTCCTACAACTATAAAATCTCTACTTGGTGCAATACTTCTCTGTTGGGTACGCTCTGGATCACTAATTGCACGTAGCAGTCGTCGCTTATTTTTATCGTCAACTGGCAATTCTATGTTGTTGTCAACACAATACTTAAACAACTCTTCTGTGCTCATTGTTTCCATTTGTTGCCGAGTTTTTGTGTCCATTGGTTTTGGGAATTGATAATCAAACAACACAGCATCTACATAGAGACCCGTACCTCCCACGATGAATGGCACTTTATTTCTCGATCGTATTTCGTCAATTTTTTTGGTGGCATATTCCTTGAACTGGGCAGCAGTATAACGCTCGTCTGGGCCTGCGATATCTAAGCCCCAATGCGCAATACCGTCTTGCTCTTCAGCAGTTGGTTTGGCAGTGCCAATATCCATACCTTTATATACCGTTCGTGAATCCGCACAGATTATCTCGCCACCGAACTGTTTAGCTAACCTAATTGAGGCTCCAGTTTTACCACTTGCAGTTGGTCCAACGATAAATATTATAGGCTTGGTCGCCATCTTCTCTCCTCAAAGTCTACAATTCGATAGCCTAGCACTGTAAAACCTTCTTGTTCGAGCACCTGCTTATGCCCTTCCTTGCCTCCGTAGTACCCACTCGCGCAGTCACCATTGCGATTCACTACCCTATGCCAGGGCAGATTGGATGGACCAAAATGCGCAATGCCACCTACTTGCCTGGCGCCATACGGATGTCCGCATAGGCCTGCGATGTCGCCGTAGGTCATCACTTTTCCTTTTGGTATTTGCGCAACCAGCTCTAATACCGCATGTTTAAAATTATCGTTCATCAAAGAATTTTCTTACTGCCTGCCAATTTTTGCATCGTACCACTCCAGAAGGTAGTTGCGATGCCTGGTTCCAGGTGTAATCACCAAATAGTACTGCTTGCTTTCCCCGGTCGGCGACTGCCTGACAATGTTTTAGCTGATCATCAATCAGGTAATCAATGCCTAACGCTTGTACAACGTCAGCTTTGGTTTTGTGAATAGAACTATGGTCTACCTTTCCATCCCAAATACCAGCGAAATGCACACTACCCTTGTCGAATACCCCCTTGTAGTGCTTGTCCAACCAGTCATGGGTTATCTTTTCAAGCACTTTCCGCCGAGACGTCACTATTTTCAGTTCATAGCGCTTTGCGAGGTGGCGTAGTACGCGATCCGCCTTCGTATCATGCTTAAACGCAGCCGGTACCTCCATATCATGATAATACTGAGCTCTCAGGAGCGTCTCCTCTAGATCAACGCCCCATACCTCCATCCAATGCTCGTCATAATCATTAATAGTAAGGTTCGTTCCCCATTGCTGATTGCTAAACGCAACAAAACCTTCAGCGTTTGCTGCAAGTACGTCATCGAGATCTACGCCTATAATAGGACGGGTCATCTACAGCTCCTGCAGAAAGTCTGCAAGCCTATCTAATGCTATTTTTTCTTCACCAGAATGCGTTCGCACACTCACTTCTCGCGATTCTTTATCCTTCGGACCAACAATTAGTTGTACCGGGATTTTCATAGCAGTCGCTTCGCGAATCTTCTTTCCGAGGCTCTCGTTTCGTTCGTCTGTTGTAAATCGTACTTCATTATATTTTAACGGTTTCATCAACACTACCTCTGATAAAACTGTTTTAATTTCGTCAACATAGTCCATCACTGTATCGTTAATCGTCAGAATTCTAATTTGTTCAGGTGCCAGCCAGAATGGAAACCAGCCGCCGGTGTGTTCTATAAATACACTCAGGAAACGTTCGATAGATCCAAGCAATGCTGAGTGCACCATGACGGGTGTTTGCTTTTCACCGTTTTCGTCGGTATATTCGAGTTCGAACCGTTTTGGCTGCACAAAGTCGAGTTGTACTGTTGCTAGTTGATGTTCGCGTCCAATAGCATCGGTCGCCATAAAGTCTATCTTTGGACCATAAAATGCCGCCTCGCCCTCTTCCTCAAAGTACTGGAGGCTGTTTGCTTCAACAGCCGCCTTTAGCTGCGCTTGAGCAGACACCCAAAGCTCTGGCTCGCCGAGGTATGCGTCGCTATCATCACGATAACTCAAACGGACACGTAGCTTCAAATCTACGCTTTCATACAGTTGACGTGCAGCACCCATCAAACCATTCACTTCTGCCTCAATTTGATCCAGACGACAGAACACATGGCTGTCATCTTGTGTAGCTGAACGGACCCTATTTAGACCTCCTAGCTCCCCCGTTTTCTCATCACGATAAATTGTTGTTGTCTCTAGGTATCGAACTGGCATATCTTTGTAGCTGCGTGGCTGGCTGGCAAAAATCTGCGTATGGTGCGGGCAATTCATTGGTTTCATAGCAAACTTGTCGCTCGTCTCCTGGCTCTCTACCAGAAATAGCTCATCACCAAATTTATCCCAGTGACCAGAGGTCTCATACAGGTTGTGTTTGGTAATATGCGGAATCCATACCTTTTCAAAGCCATTTTGTTCACGAAGTTGATTGCTATACGCTGCTAGTTTGTCACGAAGTATGGTACCTCGAGGTGTAAACATTGGTAGGCCGACTCCGACCAGTGGCGATGTAGTATATAGGTCAAGCTCTTTACCCAGTTTACGGTGGTCACGCTTCCTGGCTTCCTCTAGCATATTCAGATAGACATCAAGTTCTTCCTGCGAGGCAAACGCTACTCCATATAGACGTTGCATTTGCGCGTTTTTCTCGTTTCCGCGCCAATAGGCACCTGCTACGCGCATCAGCTTGAATACACCTACCTTGCCAGTACTTTCCGCGTGTGGCCCACGACAGAGGTCGGTAAAGTCGCCATCGGTGTAGAACGATACATCTACTACACTCTTGACGGAGTCGTGCGCTGCGCCACTGATTCCTGCTGGGAGTTCCATCCCCATCATCGCTGCGTCTAGTTCGCTCGCAAGGGTGGTACCCTCGCGTTTTAGATCATTAAGAAGTTCTACCTTATACGGCTGCTTAGCATCTCGAGCCCATTCAAGTGCCTCATCGATACCTTTTTCGCTGCGTTCAAAAGCATAATCTTTGTTGATAATCGTGCGCATCTCTTTTTCGATTTTTTTGAAATCAGCTTCAGATATCTTGGTTTCGCCAAGGTCGATATCGTAGTAAAAGCCATTCTCAACCACCGGGCCCACACCAAACTTAGCCTCTGGCCAGAGGTGTTGCACCGCCTGCGCCATGATGTGCGCCAGGCTGTGCCTCATCGCATACAGTTGATCTTCGTTCATATTAACCTCCTTGTAAATAAAAACGCACGCAATGAACGACTTGTTACATGCGTGCCTCGGTCCCGAAAGTCTCAGGAGGTTCCACCTTGGCTATTTCTCTTGCTCCTGGGTGTTTACGTGTCCCAGCAACCGCCTTCACGTGCTCTGCGGGTCGTTACGCCGCGTCATCGCCTAACCATATAGTACTAAATAGCCCCTGTTCGTTGCAACCCCCGCCCCTGTTTGGTAAAATAAAGCAAGTTACATCTTCGGGCGATTAGCTCAGCTGGCTAGAGCGCTTCATTGACGTTGAAGAGGTCAGGGGTTCAACTCCCTTATCGCCCACCAAAAATAGACCTTGAGAGAGGTCTATTTTTGGTTTTTCCCACACATTCGAAAAGTTTTCCACGTATATTATTCGCACAAATAACAGATTATTATTCATCTCATGATATATCGATTTCACGATGTTCTATTGACAAAATATAATGCTTATGCTAATATGTAAACATGGCTACAAAAGACGAAACAAAAACAACAAAGCCATCTAAGCTAGCGAAGTTCCAGCTAGATTTCGAATACAACGAAAGCTGGCAGGACGCACGAAAGCGCTACGCTTCAAATAAATAAAAACAGCTGCGTTGCCTATTAACGAGCTTTTCCACCGCTTTTCACGAGCGGTGGTTTTTCTTTGTCGATACGTATGCTTCTATGAATCTCGCTTATCAGATGTGCTTGCAGGCGACTCAACAGTTACCTTCTCGGTAACGTCGAAGCGATCTAGGTATACGCCAAGCAGTAGCCGTGTTTGTGAGTAAAGTGCTGCTGCTGCGCTGTAACAAACAGATGTTACAGGCATTAACACCCATTGAGCGACCATCCAGACCGTACGACGACGCTTATACCTGCTTGGTCGTGGCGGCAACATCTTGAATGAGAGAAATACTGTAATCAATAGCCCTATCATGGCTACGCGCTGTATAATGCTGAGCACTTCAGGCAGCTGGTTTGCCGCGACGCTGCGTGTCGCTTCTTCGTTTATGAGTAAAGGGACCCACCCACCAAATGTCACTAGCAATGCCACAACCGCTAAGGTGATGTGTCCGTCTATAAGACGTACTAGCCTTGAGAGCCCTGCGAAAAAGGGTACCCTGCGAGAGCGCGAGAAAATACGTGTCGCGACGTACGGTATGTCTGATGCTCCATACGCCCATCGTCGTAGCTGTACAAACTGCGCTTTCAACGTCTTTATGTATGTGTCTGACAGAACGGCATCTTGGTATATCGGCACATAGATAGGTATTACCTCGTAGTCACCATCAAAATAGAAGTAGCTACGCCAGTACTGATGCCCGTCTTCTACGATGGTACGTTTGCTCCAGAAATCCATCGCCACGAGGGCGCTCATTGGCTGAGAATGTGATGCGAAGTTTCGTAGCGTATGGGGACGCATGGAGCTGATAATATTCCAAAATGAGTTTCCTGTTGCCACCACCCTCATTGGGGCGGGCACATCCCATATATTGTTAAAGAACAAAGACACCGGTTGGTACGCTAGGCGCTCTCTGTTTTCGTGCACGATGTATTCGTAGGTTACATAGTCGAAGTAGGTATGATGAGGCCTATTGTCGCTATCGAGTGTCGTCACGATAACGTTTTCAAAACCAATCTTCTGCTTAACTAACCATTTAGCAAGGTACTCACCAGCAAAGGTAATGTTACCTCCCTTGCCTCGTACCTCGTTTGGCATATGATCAGGATGCTTTACCAGCTCAAATGCTTTAAAAACGTCTTTGTATTTTTTCTTCAGTTGTTTTGCAATACGCTCAGTTTCAGGGCCGCCTCGCTCCTCATAAGCAAGAACGACTACTGTGTGACGGTTATCGTAGGTTGTATTTACAACGGATTCAATAGTCGGTTGTAGCACATCGTAAGATTCGTTATATGTTGCTATTATTACAGCGTTGTAAATGTCGCTTGGCTTGGGGTATTCATCTTTGGAAACACTGATACTTTCTAGGTTCTCAATGTGGGTTTGTAGGCCTGCTTGCTTCAAGCGACGCCCCTTCAGCCTGCGTAGCGCTTCTTCGGGGTGTTCTAAATCCTGTAATCGTTCTTTCCAGTGCACGAGTTGTGCCTTATGTAGCTTGGAACTGCCCGCAAACGTGTGTACCGCAATACCAGCTGCCTTCACTAGCAGCGTCACTGTGACGAGCAATATGTACGCACCGGCCATCAATGGATTGACTATCGAAAGTACTACCAGCAACACTAATGCTCCCCAGCTCAGCACTCCCGGCAGCATCTCGAATAGACGATAGCTCACTGTCCTCTTGCCTAGGGGTATTTCGATATTCTTTTGAGACACTCAGCGAATCCTTTAGCGCAAGTATGCGATTGATAGTACGTGATACGTATAGCTGAACATCATGAGTATCATAAATAAGCTCAGCCAACCTAGAGCAACCGCAAGAGGTCGCATTTCGTTAACATAGAGCTTTATCATCCCTCCGATGTGTACCACCATGAACAGGAAGCCAAATCCCACGAATGAAAGCAGATAGTACCACTTATCCCTATAGAAATGCGTGTTGCCAAATGACGTATACCGAGTCGCTAGTTGCAAATCGCTCGCATTAAGGCTAACCACCACATATATAACATAACTAAGCCCCGCGCCAAGTATAAACAGGCTCATCAATAGCAAGGTTCGGTCTGACAAAGTGTGCTTGATTGATTGTGTAATAATATGTTTCATATCAGAAATGTGGAGCCGCTGAGCGGGCTTGAACCGCTGACCTATACTTTACGAAAGTACCGCTCTACCAACTGAGCTACAGCGGCAAGTTGGCTTTGATAGATCAGTAGTTATTATAGCAGTTGCCTTGCGCAAAATAAACTCTAGCTAACCATTGCAACAGAGGCGGGATTTTGCTATGATACGTGGAGCAATCAATTTCTGGGCTCGTAGTGAAGTTGGCCTATCACGCCTCCCTGTCACGGAGGAGATCGCCGGTTCGAATCCGGTCGGGCCCGCCAGAAATCAAAATAACCCCTATGTGGGTTGTTTTTATTTCTGGACAGGTTTCAAGTCTGTTATCGAACCGTCGAGTCAATTACTGTCACAATCTATGACTTGAGAGTAATTAGCCGATGGTGGCGCTAGGATAGCGCTATCATCTTGCGTTCATCCGGTCGGGCCCGCCCCAGATTTAGGAAATGACCTTCAGTAGTCGTCTTTAAATTTCACTATTTAAGATTCTATATGTAGTATCATAAATGCATATGACAGCCACACATGAGGGACCGGGAGTTATCACAGATCTAGATACGGTGCGCAAGCGTCGTATTCGAGCAGGAACAAGCCTAAGTGTACTTGCTAGCTCTGTTGTGGGTGGTGCCTTAATAGGATATGGAGCTGCGGATAATTATGAGGCTACGAAGAATAGAGACGAAGCCGAGCAATCGGCTGCAGCATCTCGATGCTTAGCATTTGTACTAGAGAATACAGTATCACTAGATGAGCCTGTGATTATTCGTGCGTCAGACTTAACAAAACAGACAAGAGAGGATTGTGGAGCACCTGCACCGATTGAAAAAGAAACCACGGTGGTAGATTTCCATGACGGCAAAATAATTGAAGACGACTACCTTCTGGCAATGCCTAGTGTCGAAGCTCTCGAAGCATTCGCAGAGGACAAGCAAGCCGATTCAATGACTAAGAGCAGTTTTAATCGAATATCGAGCGCTGCTTTAGGTGGCGTGGCTGGATTTATGGTACCAATCTTCGGACTTACTGGAGCAGCCGCGGTAAAGCGCAACAGGCGACGCAACGGAGGAAGATTCAGCGCAGTTGATAGTGTGCGACGCTCAGGCGAATCATTCATGGACGCAATGAAAAAGCTTAATTGAGCACTATTGTGACCGGTGCCGCTGCTGGACAAATTCCCAATCGACGACATTCCACCAAGCCTGCACGTAGTCATCCCGCTTGTTCTTGTAATCCAGGTAATACGCGTGCTCCCAAACATCGAGACCAAGTAGTGGTTCATCGAGTCCAAGTAGCATTGGCGTATCTTGGTTTGGCGTTGTTACAATACTCATGTCTGGCTGCAGCCAGCACCAGCCACTGCCAAATACGCCTAGAGCTTTGGCGTTGAATTCATCCACAAAATTTTGGAAACTGCCATATTTTATAGTTAGTTTATCGGCAAGCTCACCCGTAGGTTCACCACCACCACCTGGACTCATCCACTGCCAGAATAAGCTGTGGTTATAGTGTCCACCTCCGTTGTTACGCACTGCCACACGAACCGATTCAGGCAGGCTGTCTGGCGATGCTAGCAGGTCTTCAAGCTGTTTGTTTTTTACCTCGGGTTCGCTATCGAGCGCTGCATTGAGCTTATCCACGTAGGCTTGGTGATGTTTGCCATGGTGGAGCTGCATGATATCGGCGCTAATATACTTGCCAAGTGCATCGTGGCCATATGGTAACTCGGGTAATGAATACATTATGTCTCCTTATTGACGCTTTATTTCTGTTGTGTCTTCTACTGTGATATGTGTTTTTATTTGGTTATTCTTTTTTAGTTGTGTTAGCTGCAGATCAAACTCTGTGAGTGGTATACGAAGAAAATTGTAGTTTACCTGTGTGCTGTTTTTGCTGACAAGCTGTACCAGATAATAACCATCACCCGTGGTAGAGCGAATGAACTTGGATATTTCAGATGTCTTTAGACCAAGCGCTGTCTGGCTCAACCCCCCATCATGATTGGTCTTCGGAACCAAGCCAGGAGAGCCAACTTCGACTGAGTAGCCCTTGTCTTTTAGCTGATTCGCAAGCGACGAAAGCGATGTTGATGGTTTCTTCTTTAAAATCTTTTCAGCGGCGGTTTTGATAGAGCGTGCTTTATCGTCTATATCATAGGAAACTGCTTGACGGATGAGTGACTGGCGAATGATATGGCGGTATTCATCTGGGGTGTAGCCAAGCGTACTTAGTGTCGAATTGTTATATACTTCCTCGGATATCTTGCCGCTAACAGTGTTCAGACTGGCGTCTATGACCGCATCTACTTCTTTATCTGTAATCGTGATGTTGCGCTCTTTGGCTAATTTTGCCGCATAACTATCGGCGATTGCATCGTTTAACGCCTGACTCTTGATAAATTCCAGCTGTCGTTTGCCATCTTCGTCACTTAGGTTGACCTTTTCAGTCTGTTCGAGGTAGTGCTTAGACCCCTTCAGAGTCATCAAATAATCACTGAACCGTACACTCTTGCCGTCTACCGAGGCAACTGACACAGGAACAATTCGGGTAACTCGGTAAAAGAAATCGCCAGTATTTTGCACGATATACAGCTGCCACCACCCAAACACCACCAAAATCACAATGGTGACTAAAGAAATCAACACCGTGTTGATGACAAGTTTGTGGCGAGCAATCTGGTGCGGATATTTAAAACGACGCCCTCCGGCTAGTACTTTCTCGCGGTGTTCAGCAACCGTCTCGTTTGTGATACGTGACGGTGGTTCTTCGGTAGTTACTTGCTTCTTCTTCAGTTTAGGAAGTCGCGGTTTCTTCATAGCCCTCCTGGCTTTCAATTGCATTCATGGCTGCATCTTGCAGTTTGTTATAGGTTTTATCTGGGTGTTCAACTTTATGAATGACGAGGTCACCAACAAACGTCTGTATGACGATGGTGCCGTATCCAAATATTTCTCCACTAAACCCTGGTATATTATAGCTTATGTTTTGAATCTTTGACAGGCGTAGCTCCACTACATCCTTACCAAAAAAACCTTTTTGAGTTACCTGTCGTATACGTTCAGACGTCACAATATACAGGGTAAAGTACCACATAATAAAGTGGTACGCGAAGATGAACATACCAATCAAGAGCCCCCCAAGTGGAAGGATAAATAGTTCAAGTTGCGTCTGCCATATGAGCGGCGGAATCGCGGTGATAGCAAACGGTATCAATAGACCGTAAAAGCCCTTGCGCATAGCGATAATGTGCCTGCGGAACACAAAAAGTAGCTCCTCACCTTCTCGCTGCCCTTCAAAGTCGGCGTTATCTACTTTTTCACGCTTTGCCATTGATATGATTATACCAGACCCCTCGTGATACAATACAGAGGTGCCTGCCTCGGTAGCTCAATTGGATAGAGCAGTTCCGTCCTAAGGAAAAGGTTGTAGGTTCGACTCCTACCCGGGGTACCATTCCATTATGAAATTACTTATAATTTTCGGACCACCCGCTGTTGGGAAAGCTACCGTAGGCAGCTTGATTGAAGAAGCTAGCGACTTTAAGCTGTTTCATAATCATATGATGACAGATGGAATCATGCACATTTTTGGAAAAGAATCTGAGAGCGAGAGTCGAATGAGCCGATTGGTTCGAAGTGCTGTGATTGAAGAAGCAGCGAGAAGCGGTATGAACCTGATATTCACCTACGTTTGGAATTTTGCGAACCCTGGTGGTAAGCGAAATATTGACCACTATAAAGGCCTCTACGAAAAGTATGGTGGAACCGTAGAGTTCGTTGAGCTATATGCACCCCTTGAAAAACGTGTGAAACGGGCTGATTCCGAGCAGCGGTGGAAAATGAAATACCACTCAGCAAACGGACAAGAAGTACGTTTGCTTGAAAACGGTAGATCCTTTGAAAGCCCAGTACCCTTCTACTACCCGGAGCAGTACCATCGTATCGACGCTACAAAGCCGGCCAAGCAAACAGCTGCAGAAATAATCAAAATACTTGGAGTAAACTACTAGCATGAAGAATCCGTTCAAGACTCTTAGTTCAAAAATTGTGTACCAAAACCCCTGGATCCGTGTGCGCGAAGACGCGATTATTCGACCAGATGGTAGCGAGGGCATCTACGGCGTCATCGAGTCTCACGATTCGGTCATGGTCGGTGCTGTGAACGAAAAGAATGAGATATATATCATCCAATCGTTTAGCTATCCTGCTCAGAAATGGCACTGGGAGCTGCCGGCAGGAAGTAGTGACGGTGAAGGTATTTTAATTGCGTCTAAGCGCGAGCTGGCAGAAGAGGCAGGAATTGTAGCTGAAACATGGCAACAGCTAGGCCTTACACGCGTCGCAGACGGTTTAATGACCGAAAAGATGGCAACGCTACTCGCAACTGATCTTACTTTGGGAGACAAAGTTGCTTCCGATGATGAAGGATTAATCAACGACGGAAAGTTTGCATCATTAGATGAAATTCACCAGCTGATAGCAGCTGGTGAGATGGACGAGGGCCAAACGATTACGTCGCTCTACTTTATCGAAAAATGGATAAAAGAAAATGCTTGACGTATAGGCTTCGCATGATACCCTGCATGCTTAGAAAGGATATTACTTGTATGAAGCCAAAAATAACAAAGCCTGCACCTACGCCTACTCATAGATGAGTAATAAAATAGCGGAGTGAACTCCGCTATTTTATTACCGTGTAAACTTCTCGTGGAGAGCTTCGTAGTCGAATAGTTCTGGGTCGCTGAACCAGTGCGCGATTTCTTTTTCCGCTTCTTCTGGGTCGCCAGAGGCGTGAATGAGGTTTGGGATACCTTTACCTTCTGTGTCGGCATAGCCGTAGCTCATGTGACTGTAGTCACCACGAATGGTTCCTGGAGCGGATGATTTTGGCTCGGTGCTACCAACCAACTTGCGTACTAGCGCTACTGACTCTACGCCTTCTAGCACCATAGCGATTACTGGACCAGCGTTCATCATCTCGAGCGTAATATCGAAAATATGGTCACCAGCACGGGTTTTTAGCTTGCCAATGTCTTCGTAATGTTTGTAGTAATGCTCTTTCTCTGGCGCCAGCATTTTTGTGGCAACTATACGCAGACCCACGCGCTCGAAACGAGTCAAAATCTCGCCTACCAGCCCACGCTGCAGGGCATCAGGTTTAAACACTATTAATGTTTGCTCTAAATTAGGCTTAGCCATATTTCTCCTCTAGTAATTTATA
>JAUIII010000010.1 GCA_030431855.1 bacterium | reverse complement strand
TCTCAGACTTACTGGTAGGAATGGTTGTGTTTCGTTCAATTAGCTTGGTCGTTACATTACCCATGGTTTCAATACCAAGGCTTAGTGGTGTCACGTCTAGCAGCAGTACGTCTTTTACGTCACCAGCTAGCACACCACCCTGTATCGCAGCACCGATTGCCACAACTTCGTCAGGGTTGACGCCCTGCATTGGGTCTTTGCCGAAAATTTCTTTCACTTTCTCGACCACCGCAGGCATGCGTGTCATACCACCCACTAGCACTACTTCGTTGATGTCCTTGGCTGAAAGTTTCGCGTCTTTGAGTGCCTTTTCAACTGGCTCGACTGTTTTCTGGATCAAGTCAGCTACGAGGTCTTCTAGCTTTGAACGAGTCAGTGTGTACTCGAAGTGCTTTGGGCCATCCGCGTCTGCGGTGAGGAATGGCAGGTTGATGTCTACCTGCGGCGTGCTAGAAAGTTCTTTCTTGGCTTTTTCAGCTTCGTCTTTTAGACGTTGTAATGCAGCATTATCTTTCTTTAAGTCGATGCCTTCTTGTTTCTTGAACTCTTCTAGGAAGTGATCGACAATACGATTGTCGAAATCTTCACCACCAAGGTGTGTGTCACCATTGGTGCTTTTTACCTCAAATACACCGTCGCCAAGCTCTAGTACAGATACGTCGAAGGTACCGCCACCGAGGTCGAATACCACAATCTTTTCTTCTTTACCTTTGTCTAGACCGTAGGCTAGGGCAGCTGCGGTTGGCTCGTTTATAATTCGCTTCACTTCGAGGCCAGCAATCTTGCCAGCGTCTTTGGTTGCCTGGCGCTGTGAATCGTCAAAGTACGCAGGTACCGTAATGACTGCTTCTGTCACAGGTTCGCCTAGGTGCTTTTCAGCGTCAGCTTTTAGCTTGCCGAGGATCATGGCTGATACTTCTTCTGGGGTGTAGTCTTTGCCGTCCATCTTTACCGCCACGCCAGTCCCCTTTTTCACGATTTCGAATGGCATGATGTCATGGTCTTTTTGCACTTCTTTGTCGCTAAATTTACGGCCAATCAAACGCTTTACACCGTAGATGGTGTTTTTTGCGTTAGTCACTCGCTGGCGCTGTGCAACTTGGCCTACAATTCGCTCGCCTTTTTTGGTGACAGCAACAACGCTTGGTGTCGTGCGGTTACCTTCTGCGTTGGCAATTACCTCTGGCTTGCCTGCCACCATGTAGGCAACTGCAGAGTTAGTTGTTCCTAGGTCGATTCCGATAATTTTACCCATGTGGGGTTCCTCCTATTTTGTGATAAGTATGTAAAATCTTTGTAAATTTCTTGGCACTCCTCGCAGGATAGTGCCAAATCTACTTCCATAATAGCGAGTTAGCACTCTCATGTCAAGAGTGCTAACTTACATGGTCACCTCTATTCAAAACAGGAAATGCTGAAAATTCGCATAGTTTGTAGCGCATTCTTGCTATGCGGGCCGAACCAAGAGTGCAGCTATAATGGCTAGCTCTATCAACAGCCATAGGATATTTCCAACTATAAGAGGCCAAAGTTTATGTGCGATACCATATACCAGAAAAATTGTCGCAAAGACTGCAAATCCTATCCAGGTGGCGAGAGATACCCCCCTCTATCGCCCATCATCACGATTGAGTATAGCTGCGGCAATGCAGTGAGCGGGTTCACAAGCGAAGCGATCATCATAAAACGATCAATCGTACGTATTTCTTTTTTTGTCATGATGTATTTGTGTAGATGATGCCCTGTTTTTGCCACTTTATTTTTACTTTCTTGTTACTTTTACCATTGCATGGCGCATCGGTGTGCCATTCAGCATATAGCCAGCCTGGAGTTCTTCTGCAATCACCTCTTGTTCTCCGGTGGTATCTTCGTCGAATTGAATTGCTTCATGTAGCTCTGGATTAAATGCTGTGCCTGGCTCTGCTTTGATGCGCCTCACATTCAATGCTTCGAGTGATTTTTCAAGATTTTTCACTAGTCCTGCAACACCTTGTGCCCACTTGTTATCTGCTAGCTCTGCCGGCATATGCGCGATTGCACGTTCGATGTTGTCTATAACAGGAAGAAGTTTCAATATCGCGCTGGACTGACCACTGTCTCGTGCAAAGGCTTTTTCCTGCTCCATACGTTTACGGAAGTTTTCAAAGTCCGCCCTTGTGCGTTGTAAATCAAGCGTGAGCTCTGCAATCTGTTGATCTAGTTTATCTGCCTTATTACTTTTTGCCATGCTTCCTCCATTTTTTTTGCCATTCTGATTCGCCTTTGGCCGGTTTGAAGGGCGCCACTTCGAAGAAATACATCCATAGTAAACCTAAAACCGTCACGACGGGAAGACTAACCCACAGGGGCACACCTGACATTATCCGGCCAATGAAATCTGTCATTATAGTACCTCTTCAAGCATCGCACCAGTCTGTCTAACCAAACGCATGACGCGGCCATAGCTCTGGCGGGTTGGCCCAAGTACACCAATGTAGCTGTTGTCTGAAAACGGCGAACGGAAACGACTGATGATTAGCGTTGCGCCGCTGCTTTTGCCAATAGGGTTTTCGCTACCAATGAATACATTCAAAGGTTCGTTTGGCGCTGCTTCGCGGAGCCATGGCTCAAGGTTGTCGAGCAAGCGTGCAACCGATTGCGCATGATTACCGTTCATAAATTCTGGCTGGCTAAATAGGTTTCCCATTCCACTGAGGTATAGTTCATCGCCAATCGTTGCGAGGCCAAGGTTTGAGGTAAGGTCTACTAGGCTATCTACTGCGCTACGAATCGCCCGGTCTGCCCTGCTACCATGCGTCGCTACACGAGCTTCGATAGCACGTGAGCTACGGTCTGGAGCTTGTAGCTGCTCCTGCTGCTGCGTCAGTAAATTTACGTAAAATCGATAGCCTTTGTCTGTAGGGATACGGCCAGCACTGGTGTGTGGCTGAGCTATCAAACCAAGCTCCTCTAGCTTAGCCATCTCGCTGCGAATTGTCGCACTAGAAACATTGAACAACTTCGCGAGCGTAACACTACCTACAGGTGATGCCACCTCAGCATATTGCTCGATAATAGATGAAAGAATTGCGATTTGTCGCTCTGTCATACCTGACATTATAGCGTAAATTTAGCACTCGCGTCAAACGAGTGCCAGGCAGCTAACTCTTTAGTCGAGCTAATATTCCTTTGGCTGCTTGCATAGCGCGTTGATTTTCTTCGTTGTCGTCGGCACCATCTACAATTTTCTCTATGGTTTTTGATACGCGTTCAAGCGTGTCATTGACGACGTAATGAAAGTAGTCCTTGCTGAGCGCCTCCTCCAATTCTTCACGAGCCGACTGTTTTCGATTCTTTAGTTCTAGCTCTGTCATCTGTTCTCTACCCGTTAGACGCTTCATCCATTCGTCAAAACTCGGGGGAACAACAAAAAATATTGTCGTGTCTTGTTTCACGCGACGCACATTAGAAACACCTTCTCTCGCTACTTCATTAATGGGGACCTTTCCGCTTTTGTGTGCGCGCTCCAATTCGCGAACGCTAATTCCAGACACCTGCTGATTGTGAATTAGTTCTGCTTCTAGATACATGCCGTTCTTCAAGTCTGTTAACACTTCATCTTCAGAACGAAAGAAATACTGTAAGCCATTTTGCTCCATCACACCGTCGCGTAACTTTGGCGGACGTGTGGTGTCAGAGACAACCTGATGAAAATGACTGTGCTGAACTAAATAGTCTATAATTGCATTTCGGCCACTACCTGTGATGCCTTGCAAAATCACAAACGGCATCTGACTTAATAGTTGCTCGGCCTCGCTGGATGGCCTGTAGGCCTGAAGAATCTTCTGAAATTCGTCTCTTTTATGTAGTATAACTTCCATATACTACTTATATCACGAAAAACTGCTGTCGTAGGTCTTTATAGGTCACCGGTACGAATAACACGCTTGTCGTTCTTTAGGATGTCGCGCCATACATTTAGACGTGCGCCCTCAAGCTCCCACGTACCTGCCGGGCTGTTTTGACCCGAGTCAAAGTATGAGTAGCCGAGAGCATCTTTTTTGTTAGCAAAGCCCCATTGCCAGAAGTCGCGGAGTTCAGATGCTTGCTGCGTAGCGTTGCCGTAGTCACGTACACCAAACTCACCTATTGCGTACGGCAGACCCTTTGACTCTATCCAAGCAACTGCATCGTAGTATCGTTTGCGCAGCAGATCCTTATCGGCTGAATCTGAGTAGTGGTCAAAACCGATTGCGTCCCAGATACCTTTTACATAGAAGTCGTTGATGTCCCATTTCGATGTTGCCCAACTGTAGCCCTGGAAGATTGGCATAAAGGCAATGTTCTCTGTACCGACAATGGTCATGCGTTGGCGGAACTTTGTTTGCATCGCACGAAAGTTTGCCGCTGTGTACTGACCAGTTGAACTACTATCGTTTTCGGGTTCATGGTGAATTGTTAGCCATACTGGGTTGCCATTTGCGGCCTTGTCGATGTCGCGAAGGAACTGGTCGATTTCAGAATCGTATGATCCATTGGCGAATGTGCCCCAACCAGTTGTTTTAGTAGACACCCATGGGAGGCGGTTGTTTGCATTATCATCCTCGATAGCATTGACAAGTTTTGTAGTGCCAGGCCATGATGGAGAGAACGAACGGTGGATTGCTACTGATTTGCCAGTAGCTGACTCGTGTTCATTGATATGAGTGCCAGATGCACCCCAGTATGCTTTGCCTGTTACGAGGGGGTTCGAGTCGCCAGGGAAACGCTGCTTTTGTGCTACTACATTCTTTACCGTAGCTTCGCCCTGTGCCTGGCCAACATTGCCTTTAGCATCGTAAGCTTTTACTACTAATTTGTGTACGCCGTTCGATGCGACAGTTGTGTCCCATTTTGTGCCATACGGTGAAGATGCGTCTGTGCCAAGTAGCACGCCATCGACATAAAAGTCTACCTTCACGACGCCTGTGTCATCTTGAGAATTAGCCAGGAAATCAACCGTACCCGAAAGTTCCTCTGTACTGAGTGGTTTAGTAATAACTGCTGTTGGGCTTTCGATATCATCAACCGGATAGGTCACGTGTAGCGAGTAGCCTTTATTCTTTTTTCCAAAATTACGCGTTTTTTGCGGAGTGAGCGTGAGAGTGTAGGTGTCTGGAGTAACAGAAAGCTTTAGATAGACATCTTTTTTACCAATACTTTCAACCGATCCTACAGTCTTGCCAGCGCTGTTGCGTACGGTCAGCACTAGGTCGGCCGTGTTATTACTAAATGTTATATCGAGAGCTCCCGCACCAGTCGTCAACTTGTAGACAGCAGCTTGGTTTGTGCGGGTTAATGCACCCCAGTAATGAACCGTATTTGAGGCCGCGAATGTTTGGTACAGAAGATAGCCTGCTCCTACAAATCCAAAGATTACTGCTACTGTTAGCACCCTCATTTTTGATGGTTTCAGCCAATTCATTGTGCCACCTTTCGTTTTCTTGGATTTTTTCATACAGTTACCCCTATTCTTAACATACTTATGTTAGATTATTCAGTGTCAAAGCGGTTATGTCAATACGGGCCGAAAAATAGTCGAGTTCGAAGCAGTGCGAACCTTAGTAAAACGACTACTAGATGAATCGTAAGAAATAGAATTGCCACCATAGCAAGCAAACTCACGAAAACCGTACTGGCTCCTTGGGTGAGTGCATACAAACTCAAGACCGTCAAAGTAGGCAAAATAAGTGTCTTTACTAAAATATAAAGGCAATATAACAATATAACTGCGCTTAGTTGAATAATGATTTTTTCAAACAACTCTCTCTCGGCCGATTTTCTGTCGACTACTGCGTGTTCTACGTCATCAATAGTGGCGATGCTTCGCTTTACTGCTTGAAAAATACTCGATATAAGCAAGTAGCCTGCAACACCAGCTAGCGCCCATACAATAAATACCGATGCATCCGCCGCAAGTTTACTACTATTTATTGCGTCACTCGCATTGGTAATTTGGTCGGACATTTGCGTTGGGTTTTGGGCGATGTAGTCAATATATTGTTGAATATTGAGCTGCCGGATAAATATTGGAGTCATAATAAACAGTGACAATAGTATACTGATCAGAATTGTCACTAACACTCCGCCACGAGAAGGTAGCAGAGTACGAAATATCTGTTGCAAGTCAGTGTTTGAAGATGGTGTCACACGCTTACTGTAACCAAATTAGTGGCTTGGTTGCAAGCTTCTTCCTATCTGGCTGGTATACTGTACATAGATGGTACATCGGCTTGGCAATTTCTTTTCAAACATACTGCGATCTGACACATTCTTCGTGTTTGTCATAGTATGGTTTGTCCTCGGTTCACTTTGGGTTGCAACCGCAAGCCTCTACCCCATGGCATTCGATGAAGAGTTCCATTTTGGCCTGATAAAGATATATGGTGACCATCTGCTACCATTTGGAATTGAGCCGACACGCGACATGGCTCAATACGGTGCGGCTACGGCTGATCCATCGTATTTGTTTCACTACCTAATGAGCTTCCCGTATCGACTGTTAGATAGCCTAGGCTTTTCTGAAATTACTACTATTATTTTACTTCGTACACTTAATATCGCCATGGTAGTTGGTGCGCTCATTTTTTACCGCAAAGCTTTCTTGGCAGGACGCTTGTCGAAGGCAGCCACAAACGGCGTCATTGCTGCATTTTCGTTGATTCCAATACTTCCGCTCATGGCGGGGCAGCTTAATTATGACAACTTGCTACTCCTTCTGACGGCAATCAGTTTTTGGTTGCTCATTCGTATTACAAACTATGTAAAAACTCATGTGCGTTTGCCAGTGCTAGATACGATACTGCTTGTGGGCACGCTGCTTTTAATGCTACCTGTGAAGTATGCATCTATGCCGTTGGTTCTTGGAGCTGGCCTGTGGTTACTATGGCTTTGTGTACTGGTTGTAAAAAAGCATGGTTTTACGTCGGCAATAAAAGAACTTTCATCATTATTTGGCGCTCTGTCTACAGCTCTCAAAGTAAGCCTTATTGGCCTGGTGCTTCTTGGGTCGTTCTTTAATATTCGATACGTTGATAATTACATACGGTATGACAGCTTTATACCCGGGTGCGACACCGTGTTCGATAAAGATGCCTGCCAAGCATATGGACCCTGGCAACGCAACAATCGTATGATTGAATCTAAGTCTGCAGACTTCCAGCCCAAATCATTTATAGAGTTTATGTATGATGATTGGGTGCCAGGCATGATGCAGCGATTGGTCTTTACACTTGCCGGACCAACAAATGGCTACCAAACAAGGTCGCCGCTTCCACTTGTGTGGCCACTTGGTGTATTGTTTATCGTGGCGGGTATGTTAGCCCTACTGCGTTTTTGGAGGCAGCTAGTGACACGGTGGTCGTTTGTAACGCCAGCCTTGCTTATAAGCGCGGTCTATGTAGGTGTACTGGCCGTAAAACTATATGGCAGCTATCTGATCACCGCAGTGCCAGTGGCAATCAACGGTCGATACTTGTTGCCTGTCATTCCGTTACTTTTTGCCATTTTCGTATATGCCGTGCTGCACGCAGGGCGCTATTACCGCATATATAACTACACTGTTCTTGGGCTGTCGCTTATGTTAGTGACCGTGGCAATTCAAGGTGGCGGTGTCTTTACCTATATCGTGCGGGGTTACGAGCATTGGTTTTGGGAAGGATGGGGCCAGGCTAGCTGGTTAGTGCTTCACAACATCGTCAGCTTTTTCACATGGCAACACATCTGGTTTATTTAGATTCAAGTAGCCTTGTTCTTAAAAATACTAGCCGTGTTAGAACAACCAAAGCATGAATTAAAGCTAGCACTACGAACCACAGCAGGAGTGCTGCGAGCACAAGCGCCCAGCCTGGCGAAATAAGCGAGAGAACGTACACAACCAGTGGGACTCCGTAGCCGATGGTCACTAGGCCGAGCATATATATTGCACCAATTGCAGCGAAACGTACGAAAGCACGCTTTCCCATATCTATTACCGATTTGCTGCCATCGCTAGGCTGTGTACGTTGCTTGTTTTTTATCACTACAAAAAACGTGAACAACTTTATGAATACTTCCGCGAGGCTGTATAGTAGTAGCCCTACAGCCGCCCACACGATAAACAGCGTGGCATCCGCGGCAAACTTACTGCTATTCACGCTGTCTTGTATTTCTGTGTATGATTTTCGGAGTGCCGAGGGATGGTCTTGCTCGTATAACATATACGAAGAAATCGCGGTGTCGTTATAAATGGTGGGGTAAAATAATACACCCGTCATACACAGTGCCAATAAGCCACCTATCAAGTATTCAATACTTGAAAATGTAAAGATTGGATGAATATTTTTGATTGTTCGCACGTAGGTAGTATATCATCGGCGTGGTGAACCGAGTGCTGCTAGTCTCTCTTTAGCATTACGGTAAATGCTTCAGAGGGAATGTCGACTTTTCCAAAGCGTTTCATGCGCTTTTTGCCCTTGGCTTGTTTGGCAAGTACTTTTTTCTTGCGCGATACATCACCGCCATACAGGCCTGTGGTGACATCTTTTCTATAGGCAGATATGTCCTCGCGGGCGATGAACTTTCCACCAATCGCAGCCTGCAAACTGACCTGGAAACTTTGGCGCGGCACGACATCCTTAAGCTTCTTTACAACGTCACGGCCTAAGCTTTGTGATTCAGAACGATGCGCCATCACTGAAAGCGCATCTACCATTTCACCACCTACATAGAAATCTACACGCACCAGGTCTTCCGCATGATAGCCTGCCAGTTCGTAATTAAAACTACCGTAGCCACTAGTGACACTTTTAAGTTGATCGTAAAAATCTGTCAGTAGGTTTGCTAACGGTGCCTCAAACGAAATAAGTGCTCTTTCATCAATGTAGCTAAGATTTTTTTGACGGCCACGCTTCGAGACTATCAGTTGAATAACAGAACCTATGTAGTCTGAGGGGACAACAATCTCACCGTCAATCCATGGCTCACGAATTTCATTGATTTTGGTTACGGGCGGTAAATCGGCTGCAGATTTTATGTCTATCTCTTCGCCGGTCGTCATAGTAATTTGGTAGTCCGTGCTTGGGTTGGTTACCACCAAATCCAAATCATATTCACGCTCCAAACGTTCACGAACAATATCCATATGAAGGAGGCCTAGGAAACCAATCCGCACACCAAACCCAAGTACTGGTGAATTTTCTGGCTCAAACTGCAATGCCGAATCACTGAGTGATAATTTTTCAATCGCGTCTTTCAAATCATTGTAGTCTTCGTTTGAAACGGGGAAGAACCCCGCATATACAAAAGGTTGCACGTTTTTATAACCAGGCAAGGGTTCACTAGCGTGTGCGCGCTTTATAGTAACAGTGTCGCCTACTTTCGCGTCTCGCGTTGTCTTTAGATTCGTCACAATGTACCCAATTTCGCCAGTACTAATCTCGGCTTCTGATTTCATCGTGGGACTTAGCGACCCAACTTCAAGCGCTAGTCCGTGTGCGCCCGTTGCTAACATCTCAATCGTGTCGCCTTTTTTAATAGAACCGTCGACGACTCTGGTATACAAAATAACGCCTCGATAATCATCGTAGTAACTATCAAAAATCAACGACCGTGTGGGTCGTGTCGGTTCGCCCATTGGTGGCAATATGCGTTCAATTACTGCGTCAAGCACATCCGTCACACCTTCGCCTGTTTTTGCGCTAATTTTCAAAATTGCCTCATCACTACACCCGAGCAAATTCTTTACCTCTGCACTAACCCGCGGTACATCCGCCGCAGGCAAATCTACCTTGTTAAGCACAGGTATAATCTCTAGGTCTTGTTCAAGTGCCAGGTACACGTTTGCGAGTGTCTGGGCCTGAATGCCCTGACTCGCATCCACCACCAAGATGGCGCCCTCACATGCTTGTAAACTACGACTTACTTCATAGCTAAAGTCGACATGCCCAGGCGTATCTATCAAATTCAAATCAACCCCGTTATAGCTCATCCGCACTGGGGCAAGTTTTATGGTGATGCCTTTTTCGCGCTCTAGGTCCATACTGTCGAGCAGCTGAGTTTTCATGTCGCGCTGCTGTACGGTCCCGGTCAATTCAAGCATTCTGTCGGCCAACGTTGATTTACCATGGTCGATATGAGCAATAATACAAAAATTTCTAATGTTGTTCTGGTCCATATATCAGAGGTAATTATACCAGTTTTTAGCTCGCTTGGCGATTCAGACGTCGCCATGCTGCACTTATGCTGTGTAGTACTGGGTTGGCTTCGCTTAGCTTAAATAATTTGCTAAGCACAACATACACGCTGAAGCTTACCGTTGTGATGAACAAGAACTTTGGAAATGATATGTAGAAACTACTGTAATCACCTGCTTGCAGCGGCATCAGTGTTACCAACACATAACTCACCACAGACATAATGCCTGTTGCACTGGCCATTCTGCCGACCGCATGCCAAAAATTTCTATCAAGCAGTCCATTTATGCGTACGCTCATTATTTGTAGTAGAATCGCTACTTCCACAACTGCCATAATAGACTGCGCAAATGCTAGACCATACGCACCCATGCGGAGCGTCTGCGTAAACCATATCGCCAATGCAATATTCAGACCAATCGCAAAGAGCGATACATACATTGGCGTCTTTGTATCCTGCTGTGCATAAAAACTACGTGCGGCAATATAATATACCGATCGAGCCACGATAGCGATGGTTAAAATAGCCAGCAGACCTGCCATGAGCGAGTTACCACCAGGCTTAATAAAGTTGACGATATACCCACGAGTAAAGAACGTTATCATTGCAACTGGAAGCGCCAGCCAAACAATGACTCTAAGCACCGTTTGTAGCTGGTCTCTAAAGAGTGATTGCTTTCCCTCGCTCAGCTGCTCAGTAAGTTTCGGGAAGGCTGCGGTTGAAATCGCTACGCCGATAAGGTTAATCGGTGCAAGATGCAGCATGGTTGCCTGGTTGAATGCACGCACAGTTCCAGGCGCCATTCGCGACGCGAGGTTGTTTTCTACCATGCCTACGATGTAGTCCATGCCCTGGTCGAGCGAGCGCGCTGGCAGCAGGGTGAGCACTTTACGGAAACCTTTATTTTTCCAGTGAATCTTAAATCGATAGTCAAACCCGAGGCCAATGAGTCCCATACAACTCACAAGAAGCTGCATGATTGAACCTAGTACAACACCAAGGGCGACACCCATAATACCGCCATCAAATATCTCCCAGCCAAATATAGATATACCGTTCGTGAAATAGACAATGCCGATAATAATGCCGATGTTATAGATGGTTGGCGCGAGCGCGTAAAAGGTAAATCGACCAACTGCTTGCTGTACACTCGCCACCACAGTCGCAATTGCGAACAAGAATGGGTTGATAGCAATCACTCGCATCATACTGACCGTTAGGGCATGTCCGGTTTCTGAATAGCCAGGCGCTAGTAGGTACGCAAGTTGATCGGCAAATATGATAATTAGGATGCTTGCTATAAACGTAGCAATAGCCATCATATTTACCATGCTTGTCGAAAGCTCCCAAGCCGACTTTTTGTTACCACCAGCAAGTCGCTGGTTAAACACGGGAATAAATGTAACACTCAGTGCACCCGAGACAAGTATGAAAAACATGAAGTCGGGTATTGTAAATGCTGTCGTGTAGGCGTCTAGCCCGACTTTATATGTATCGAAATACGTCGCATTCAGCAGACGTTCGCGAAGGAAGCCAAACAACATCCCCATCAGTGATGAGCCTGCTATCAAAACTGCTGCAAACTGGACCGTTAGCTTTTTATTGGCTCGTGCGACGACGCTTTGTACTCGGCCCATTGTGCGTCCTTATGCGTGTAGCATAGCCTCTTTCGGGAGCTTTGTATCGGCAAGCAGCTGCTCAACGATTTCTTCTTCAATTGTCTCTTCCTTTAGCAGTGCACCTGCTAATTTTTCAAGCCCCGCCATGTTAGCCCGGATCACTGCTTCAGCACGACCTGCTGCCTCTTTGATTAGTAGCTCGACTTCACTATCAATCTGCTTGGCGGTGTCATCACTATATGGTCGCTCGTGCGTAATCTTGTCGAACACCATGCCACCATTGTCTTCGTGGAATACTTGGTCGCGTAGCTTTTTGCCCATACCCTGTTCAATCACCATGTCACGTGCAATTTCGGTTGCTTTACGTAAATCATTGCCAGCACCAGTTGTGATTCCATCGCTGCCATACTTTATTTTTTCAGCAATACGACCACCCATTGCGCGAGCAAGAATGTCTTTAAATTCATACACATTCGTATAACTTTTGTCTTCAGGCGGCAAGAACCATGTGACACCACCCGTACCACCGCGAGGGATAATGGTAACCTTGTGAACTGGGTCTGAGTCTGGCAACACATGTCCTACAATCGCGTGTCCTGCCTCGTGATATGCCGTTAGTTCTTTTTCTTTTTCGTTCATTACCTTAGCTTTACGTTCAGGACCAATGGCAACTTTTTCAAATGCTTCTGTGATGTCAGCGTTCGTGATTTTTTTAGCATTACGACGGGCGGTAATAATGGCAGCTTCGTTTGCAATATTGGCAAGATCCGCACCGCTACTACCTGCAGTCTTTGCCGCAAGCTTGTCTAGGTTTACGTTTGCTTCGGTTGGTTTGTTTTTAAAGTGAACCTTTAAAATTGCTTCGCGGTCCTTTCGCTCTGGTAGCATAATATTTGTGCGGCGGTCGAAACGGCCTGGACGAAGCAAGGCAGGGTCAAGTACATCTGCGCGGTTGGTTGCTGCTAGCACGATGACATTTGTGCCAGTTTCGAAACCATCCATTTCAACCAAAATTTGGTTCAAAGTTTGTTCTCGCTCGTCATGGCCACCGCCCATTCCACTACCGCGCTTACGACCAACTGCATCGATCTCATCAATAAATATAATTGCCGGGGCGTTTTTCTTTGCCTTTGCAAAGAGGTCGCGCACACGAGATGCACCCACACCCACAAACATTTCTACGAATTCTGAACCAGAGATACTAAAGAATGGAACATTTGCCTCACCGGCAACCGCACGCGCAAGCATGGTCTTGCCAGTACCTGGGTTACCGACTAGCAATACGCCCTTCGGTATCTTTGCGCCAAGTTGTTGGTACTTTTTCGGATGCTTTAGGAAGTCGACAACTTCTTCTAGATCTTGTTTGGCCGAATCATTTCCAGCTATATCGGTAAAGGTTACTCGCTCTTTATCGAGTCCGTATAATTTTGCCTTGCTTTTTCCAAAGCCCATCGCCTGATTGTTTTGTCCTTGTGCTTGTCGCATCATGAAAACGAATAATGCACCGATAAGCAGCACCGGCAACAAAATACCGGCCATAGTCCACAACGCGTCGCTTGTGCCAGATGGCTGTACATACGTAATCTCGGTCTTCGCATCTTCATCGAGACCTTGATCATACAGTGTTCCGCTGTCATCTTTAATTGCAACTTCAGTCGCTTTGTCGCTACCCTTTGGTGTCACTTTTACCGTGTTGCCTTCTACTTCTAGCTTGCTAATCTCACCATCGTTAGCGCGATTCACAACGCTACTCAGGCTTACCTCTTTCAAAGGGTCTTGAGGCGACAAGATTGCGATAAGACCCAGTACTGTCACAACGAGCAGCGTCCAAAACAGGGTGAGTCGGAGTGTATTGCTGATGCCACCTTTGGGTGGTTTATTCATAGTTGCCATAAATTATTGTGTGTCCGTCCTTTCCGAGCGTCATACTAACAAGAGTAATTTCAATGTTTCACTTCTTATAATAATAGCAGTTTTTACTCTGTTTTGACAACGAATTCTCGCTTCGTGAGATGAAGCGAAATACCGTTACCCGCCTGAAAGGTTGCGCCTGCTGGCAAAACTTTTATTGCATGAAGTAGTCGTTTGCGCTGCGGGCGCGTAAGACTTGCATGGTGTTTCTCTACAATCGACCACAGTAACTCTAGTGCTGTTTGTTCGTCGATGTGCGTAAAGAAATATCGCGAGTAGACATTTTGCGTACCAAGAACTGTGTCGCATTCGCCTGCAATTGCAGCTCGTATTTCGCGCTGCTGTAGCCAGGCGGCAACCAGTAGTTTTTTGTTTTCGTGCGTAAGATACTGGGCAATGCGAAAACGAATTCGATTGCGCAGATATTGCCGACTCGTGTTCGTTACGTCTTCTACCCACTCTAAGTCGTGTCGCAGCGCATATTCATATATTTCAAATTTTGTCATGTCGAGTAGGGGGCGGTAGATGCTGCCGCTCATTACCGCTAGCCCTCGCCAGCCAGTTCCCCGTTCTATGTTGATAGCGATAGTTTCAATCACATCGTCTTCATGATGGGCGGTTACTATTTCTGCGCTATATTTCTTAGCCAGCTGGTGCAAAAAATGGTAGCGGCGCTGACGTGCCGTTTCTTCACTCGCCTTGGCCCCCAGTTCTTCGCGCCTCGTTTCAAACGGTAGTCCATATGCATGAGCTAGCGCGGCTACAAAACGAGCGTCATCTTTGCTGTCGTCGCGGATACCATGATCGAAATGAGCGACAACCAGGTCGTGCTCATTTGATGCAGCTAGCATATCGAGCAAAACTACCGAGTCCACCCCGCCACTGACTGCCACAATATATTTCATTACCACTCAAAACGTTTCGCAAGCCATACCGCCAGCCAAATGCCGAAAAAGCCACCAAGCGTGCTACACAGGATACTCCAACCGCCTAGTAAACTATTGTCACCAAATAGCACAGACACGTAGGCGCCAAGTGTACCGAACACCGCTGCAAACAATAGAATTACTGATTTGTTCATAGTATCTAGTATACTCTTACTATGCCCGAGCGATTACAAATTGTTGACGAGAATGACCAGCCAGTGCGTGTAGCCACTCGCGAAGAAGCGTGGAAGCATGGTTGGATTTTACGTCACGCTTACATTGTCCTGCGCGACGATGCAGGCAACTTTTTACTCCAGCAAAGAAGCAAAAAGAAAAAATCGAATCCCGGCAAGTGGACATGGGCTGCAACTGGACATGTTGATGTAGGTGAGACGTACGAAGAAGCAGCCCCTCGCGAATGTTTTGAAGAAATAGGCATTCAACCAGATAATTTACAGTCGCTTGGAAAAATACGAACTACCCAACATGGCGACCATGGGGTTGTCGAAGCGTTTATCATGGTGTTCATTGGAACAATTACTCGTGACGCGCCCATTCGTGTTGACAAGGATGAGGTTGAATTAACCAAATGGTTCACTGCGGATGATTTGTCAGCACTGATACAAGAACAGCCGGAGCTATTCTCTCCTAATATGCGTAGAACATACATCGAATTTTTCTTATAGATACCGCGTGCTGCCAAATGGTATTTTCTGCTTTACATAATGGCCAGTGTTTAAGGTATTGGCACTATGGATTGTACGATCGCCATAGCGTTTGTTGATATCATCGATTGCGTCGACGATTTCGTGTTCACGAACCAGTTCGTCGCCAAATAGGTGTAGCTGATTTTCATGTGCTTCACTGAGTTCATAGCAGGTCACACCGATTTCTTTTGGGTCGCTGGGAGCGTTGGCGAACAGCTGGGCCGCAATAGTGTAGATCGTTTGGTTGCTAAAAAACGGCACGCTGGCCATGTGCCTGCTATGCCAATATCCTCGCGAGCGACTGCGCGCATGTACTGCCACACCTCGCGCCACTAGGCCCTGTGATCGTACTTTATAGCCTACACTTTCACACAAATTATGCAGCCGCTGCAATACTTGCTCATGATTCAAATCGAACCGCTCGAGCACATATTGCCTCCCGGCAGTGCGAATGGGAAAGTCACGTTTGTCGACTTCCCATCCCCGCAGGCGCTGATGCCACTCGAGTCCACAAATACTTTTATAGACCATTTTTTGCAGCGTCACCGGGTCGGCGTCGAGAAACTGTAGGGGAGTGTAAATACCCACTGCGTTGAGTCGACGCTCCATGCGCTCGGCAATGCCAGTAATGTCAGTCAGCTCCAGCGTCGAAAATACTTCCCGTATATTGTGCGACGTTAAGACATCTAGCCCGTCTGGCTTGTGCAGCCCTGCCGCTGTTTTAGCTAAAAATCGATTTGTAGCAATACCTACGTTGCAGCGCATGGCGCAGCCTACTTCGTCTTTGAGTCGCTGTTTTATTTCATACCCAATTTCGCTCAAATCTCGTCCCTTTAGCACTTCGGTGCTTTCCGAAAAATCGATTACTCCTTCGTCGATACTCTTCATGCGTACGTGCGCCGAATAGTCATTCATGATATCGAGCAGTTTATGATACACATACCGATACTTCGGTGGGTCACTTTCAAGTCCGATTAATTCTGGGTACAGTTTCTTTGCGTCGCGAAACCGCATGCCAAGCTTTACACCCATGGCCTTTGCTTCGTAGCTGGCAGTGATTATCATAGTGTGTTCAGTGCGACGATTCATGATTGCCACTGGCTTTCCTCGTAGCATCGGCCGGGCTTGCTGCTCGACAGTGGCAAAGCAGCTATTTAAATCAATATGCATCACTAAAGGCAGGGAAGCGTTGTATGAACTATTCAGCATGGTCAGCCTCTAGCCTAAGATGCCACGTTAGGCGTTCACTATCGAATTCTAAACGATAGTCTGCCCCGCCATCCGTCACGTCAAACATGTGTACCATTCGCTTGCCTTGGACTGTTGGGTGCCGCAGACCTATTTCTGTAATCGTAACTTCCCGTCCATTTGGGCGGCGAAATTTTATGGGCGTACACGGATTTAGCCCCGTGCCAAACGTGGCAACTACATCAACGCGTTCATTTAAAAGAAGTTCGTCGTTCATTCCTCGCCCTTGTACCATTGTTTTTGGCGATGACTCAGCAGAAATTCTTTCATTCGCTGTTCAAGCAAAGTGGTAATACGCACCGGTCGCGATTCACTACGCGGCGTTGCTATGTAGGTCATAGATTCATCATTCATTTCAAAATACCTCTTAGATTTATAAGAGAAACGTGTGATTGAAATGTGTTGCCCGTGTGTATCTCGCCCGTTTCTTAGCGATTAGTCCGAAGACAACGATGATTCCTACCGCGAGGGACGCTTTTCCGCTCGAGCTGAGCGGATAGTGTGTATCGCGGGGATATAGTTTTATTATAGCTCTTTTGTTTGCGCCGTGGTAGGTGTAATGCCTGCTTTTTCAAGCATAGTAGCAAGTAACATGGTAGGTAAGCCAATCACCGTATTCGGGTCACCGGTAATTCGCTCAACCAGAAAGTTACCCTTGCTTTGAATGCCATATGCCCCTGCTTTATCCATTGGGTCACCCGTATCTACATATGCCTGTAGTTCTTTATCGCTGTGTTTGCCAAATGACACATCGGCGACTGATGCATCAACCAAGTGAACGTTGTTGTTTACCGAGATAATAGCGACGCCTGTCACGATTTGGTGCGTGTTACCACACAGCATTTTCAATGTCTGAAGCGCCTGAGCAGGTGAGGCTGGCTTGCCTATTTGTTTACCTTTATAAACGACAAACGTATCTGCGCCAATCACATATGCGTCGGGGTGTTTTTTAGCTACGTTTAGCGCTTTGCCAAGGGCAAGTTCTTTTGCCACTGTTACAGCATCACGACTTTCATCTAATTGCTCATCAAAATTACTAGGCATAACCTCAAATTCAATGCCCATACTTGCCAGTAACTGTCGGCGCCAGGCAGATTGACTAGCTAAAATAACTCGTTTCATAGTATCAGTATACCAATCACCTCTGGAAAATTCCCGCTTGTTTTGCTACAATTCGTAATGCTAGCCTGTCAAAGACAGGCCCACCTCATCAAACCTGCACCTGCAGTTTTATGAGGTAGAGGAGAAACAACGAAGAGACGAAGCTTTTGGTCTATAGACCAAAACGAGATCTCGAAAGTGAGTTTCGACGAGGCACCATAGCTCAGCTGGTTAGAGCGCAGGACTCATAAGCCTGAGGTCGGTAGTTCAAGCCTACCTGGTGCTACCACGTATGGACCCCACGACAAGTGGGGTTTTTGCGTGGATCAATACAGGTGCGAATGACTCACTGCCGGTGTTATACTATAGGCATCATAGCTACTAAAAGGAGGAGTTGCATGCAAGATGAGCACACTACCACAGAGCGCGTAGATACCAACGGAAACGTGCAAACACGAACAGTAACACAATCTCGTAAACCAAGCGGTAGAATTATGGCTGCACGAGTCATGTACTATTTGGGTGGATTAATCACGACGGTACTTGTTTTGCGAATTATTTTTCAACTACTCGGCGCCAACACAGACAATGCGTTTATCTCGATTCTCTATGGAGTGACAGACGTATTAGTATGGCCATTCAACGGCATCTTTGGCGAACCAACCTATGGACGAGCACACCTTGATACCAGTGCGGTCGTCGCTCTTGTTATCTACGCCCTATTGATTCCGGGTGTTGGTAAGTTGCTGACGCTAGGCGATAGGGAAGTATAGAAAAATAAAACATACCCTACTCTGCCTGTACGTGGCACGAACATGGGTATGCTGTATGTTATTCAACTTCTACTTCTGCGAGAGCAGAAAAGCGGGTGTTCACAAAACTACGCATTTCTTCGATACTGCGTGCTCGATTCCAAGTAGTCAAATCTACTGAGGTTTCTTGTGAAAGGTTCATGTGATGGTTTCCTTGCTTTTTGTTTGTTTTAATTGATTTGTAATACTATATTAGCATAAGCGCTAAAAAAAGTCAATACCTTTTGCCCTCTTTTTTGCAAAATCTATCTCGGTTATGGTATAAATTAACCAGAGGTACTCTAATTCAACATAAAAATTATCCCTTATGGAACTTCTGTCTTCATTCGTTATTATCTCGGTGGCAGCCTTGATTCACGCCAGCTTTCAGCTCAGTATTAGCGTACTGACATTGCTGAGCGGTCACACATTGGGCTCAAAACGATCTCACGGCAAGCTACTGCGTCTGACAAATTCATTTGTGTCGGGTGTCGGCGTGATGACAGTGTTGTTACTTTCTACTTCTGCACTAGTCGGTAGCCATGTTTTTGGTACAACCATCCCCAGTATCGTATGGGTTGTCTTGTGTGGCATGTTATTCGGCCTTGGTGTTTCTGTATGGCTTTTTTACTACCGCAAAGAAAGCGGCACGAGTCTGTGGGTACCAAGGAATGTAGCCCAGTATCTGCATGATCGCACAAAAGCCACAAAAAACAGTGGCGAGGCATTTGGCCTTGGCCTCTCAAGCGTTATGGGCGAACTGCTATTTGTTGCTGCGCCGGTGCTTATTGCTGCCTTCGTGCTCGTATCACTTGCGCCTCTATGGCAACTCGCCGGCATCGCCTTGTATGCATTTATTTCACTGTTGCCCCTGCTACTCGTTAATGCTCTTATCGGCAGCGGCAGGAAGATTAGTCGTATTCAGAAATGGCGTGAAGACAATAAACAATTTTTACAGTTCATCGCTGGGACTGGCTTGTTTATCCTTGGCTTTTACCTGTATGTCGCTGAGGTGCTCGCACCTGCTGTTGCTAGCGCCGCGGGGGGCTTGTAGTGAGCCAACTTATTGACGTCGTAAAACGTAGTGGTACGCGCAGTAGTGAGCAGTTCAACCGTGATAAGCTACACAAAAGCTTGAAAGCTGCTTGTTTAAGTGTACGGAGTCCTGAAGGTGAGGCCGAAACTGCCGCTTCGAGCGTTTGCGATGCCGTGCTTATCTGGGTTAGTGACCGTCCTGAAATTACCTCTGCCGATGTGCGCCGCGTAGCAGCTCATCACTTACAACGCATTCACCCTGACGCCGCGTATATGTATAAACATCACCATTCGGTGTTATAGGAGCACGTAGATATGGCCAGAAAATCATCGTTCGATTACGACCTCATAGTTATCGGTAGTGGTGCTGCCGGTAGCGCCGCAGCCACCATCGCCGCTCGTAGTGGCAAACGAGTCGCTATTGTTGAAGCCGATACTTTCGGTGGCGACTCGCCCAACTGGAGCGATGTTCCAACCAAAGCATTGCTGCACGCGGCACAGCTGTACGACGAAGCACGTCACGGCGCGCGGTTCGGCCTGCGCTCTAGCACACTCAGCTATAACTACCCTTCTTTGCGTGCCTGGAAAGAGCTGGCTGTAAAACGTACGGGGGCAGGGGGCAATCGAAAATTTTACGAAAACGAGGGTATTGCCACCTACAATAGCGCAGCGCACTTTATTAGCCCAAATGAAATTAGCGTAAATCGCCGTCACCTATCTGCCGCTTCGTTCCTTATTGCAACTGGCTCTCATTGGGTTGCTCCTGATATTCAAGGCCTGGCTGATGTTTCTTACCTCACTCCTCGAACTATTTTAGAGTCGATTCGCCCACCAAAAAGTTTGTTTATTATCGGTGGTGGTACGGTAGGCGTAGAAATAGCACAGCTGATGGCAATATTTGGCACGAAGGTATACATTGGCGAAGTTGCAAGCCGCCTGCTGCCAAAAGAAGACGAAGAAGTTGGCGTACTAATGGAGCGTCTGCTGAAGGAGAACAAGGGCGTGACGCCTCTGACCCAAACAAAGGTACTGGTGGTGCAAAAAGATGGGCTTGGTAAAAAAGTGACGTACCTACGTGGTGGCGTTGAAAAATCTGTTCGGGTTGATGAAGTATTGGTCGCTGCTGGTCGAACTCCAAATGTTGATCTCGGACTCGACAATGCTGGAGTACGCTATTCGCCGAAAGGTATTGAGGTGAATGAACACCTGCAAACCAACACAAAGCATATTTACGCGGCTGGTGACGTACTGGGTCACAATGGCCAGGCGCATGTTGCCCTACTTGAAAGCCGTGTCGCTGCGCACAATTTGTTATACAAGCAAAAGGTGTCGCCTGATTACACCGCCTCGCCTCGCCTCGCCTTCACATTCCCAGGCATTGCGACTGTTGGGCTGACAGAGGATGATTGTTTGAAGCGCGATCTTGATATTAAAAAAGCGCTGGTACCGCTGAATATGGTGGCACGTAGCAATACCAGTGATTTTCGTGACGGGTTCGTAAAACTCATTAGCGACAAACACGGCACCCTACTTGGCGCCACGGTTGTTGCTCCACATGCGGCTGAAATTATTCACGAACTTGGCTTAGCAATAAAATACCATCTTACAGCGGCAGACCTTGCAACCACCCCCCACGCATTCCTCAGTTGGAGCGAAGCTATCCGTATTGCAGCCACCAGATTGGGGCAGTAGGGAAGTATGGCGTACCTCTACCCTACTGTTTATTTTGACGGTGAGCTTGTACCTGAAAAAGAAGCAAATCTTTCTGTAGCAAGCTCGGCCGTATTATATGGGTTGAGCGTTTACACTGTGTTTCATGTTGCTGTGCACAATGGTGAATATTACTGTTTTCGCCTGCCCGACCACTACCAGCGGCTAGTAGATTCATGCAAGATTATTGGCATGGATACGTTTGCTGAGCAGTGGTCATACGAAATGTTCGAGAAGGCAATGAAAGAGCTGCTAGCGGCAAACAAGCCGTCGGAGCATGTGTTTGTACGTGCAAGTTTTCACATCGATGAAAAGCTACCAGGCACCAGGTCACGTGGTCTCAATACTGTACTCAGTGCTTTTGTATACGAAGCAGCCAGCATTGTGCCGCGCGATGGCGTAAAGTTAAAAACAAGCGTATGGCGTCGTACCCCAGACTTCTCTATTCCCTCTCGCGCAAAAGTAAATGGAGCCTATGTAAACTCTGTGCTTGCCCGCCAAGATGCTATCGACAGCGGATACGATGATTGCATCTTCTTAGATAGTCACGGGCACGTGGCAGAGCTATCGGCTGCAAATATTTTTATTGTGCGTGGTGGCAAGCTGATTACACCTGGGCAAAACATGGATATTCTAGAGGGTATCAACCGCCGTACTGTACTAGAGCTTGCGAAAGAACTCGGCATCGAAACCGAGGAACGACCGATTGATCTTACTGAACTCTACATAGCAGATGAGGTGTTTGTAACTGGCACGAGTTCATACCTCTCACCCGTTACCGTGATTGATAGTCGTCACATTTCGAGTGATGGCATTACCAAGAAATTACAAACTGCCTACGATGAAGCGCTGGTCAGCACGACGTCGAGTTATGTTACAAAACTATAGCTTGCTAACGAATTGAAGCTCGGCGGTTGCCACCAGTACCAAACGAGTAGTCATACGAGCCATCGCGGCCCGCAGCCACGTCATGATAGCCACGCCACCATTCCTCTAGTACCACAGTTGTCTTCAGTACTGTTGCGTTATGGCTAAACGCCCGATACACGCCTCTGTTGCTATTATTGGCGCTCGTTGCTATTTCATGTTTTGCGTTTGCACCACTTTGTTCGCCAATACTCAGTCGTATACCGCCCCTGTAATTCGGACCGTAGGCATAGAACTGGGTTAGCTTAGACACCTCGTTGAGCGGTTTGTCGGCATCGTACAGTACAACGCGCGAGGATGCTTTCGTAAGTGGTGCAACAGCGATTTCGTCTACATTTGGCGTGATACCATTCACCGTGTCACCACCCGCGACGTCTACTCCACCCAGATAGTGCGATGGAAACGGTTGGAATGTTTTTAGAAGTGTTCCGTCGGCAGACAACACGTTGACGATTGGCAACGCCCCTTCACCTGTACCCACAATAATCTCATCGGTGCCGTCGCCATCTATATCACCTGTTGATACGCGTGGTATTGTGTTAAAACTATCGAAAGCCACGAAATTATTCACTAGGTCAAATTTTTTTGTAGTAGTGTTATATTTGTGTATTGCAACTTTCGGGCTGTATTTACCTTTCACTGCGGTAATCAATTCTTGCTTGCCGTCACCATCCACGTCACCCGATGCCACATCTACACCATTCGATAGTTTACTGCTCAACGTATAAAAATCCGCGAGGCGCTGTTTGGTATTAGGATTAAACACTCGCACTCGTGCGCCTTTGCCTATGCCATCCGCACCAGCAATCACGTCTTCCACACCATCACCTGTCACATCACCACGCGCGACATTGAGCTTACCTTTAAAGCCAGTGCCGAATGGTAGTATTTCTTTTGCGAGTTGTGGGTAACTAGCTTGCTTTTTCAAGTAAACGGCATCGTTTTTTAAAAGTGGGTAGGGGTTCAACGCTGCGCCATTGTAGCCATCTTTATGAATCTCAAAATGCAGGTGAGGCACCGTGTTTTCAGCGTTACCCGAATCACCTACCCAGCCAATTAACTGACCCTTCTTGATAACATTTCCTACCTCTATATCCGGTGCGTAGGCTTTCATACCCCCACCCTTGCCATCGTCGGTGCCGGGAGTGTCGTTGTTGAGGTGAATATAGTAAATCATATTACCGGACGTACTCTGCACGATTACCATATAGCCTTGACTACCCTTTTGCGGATACTCAACGTAGCGTACAACACCATCGGTTGCGGACACGACACGCTGCCGTTTGTTGGCCAGAATATCGGTGGCATGGTGTATGTCGTTGCCCCGCGGTGAATAAAAATCATTGCTAAAAGACGACGAACCAATCACAGGAAATATAATGGCAGACGCATTCGCACTTGGGTATAAAAGTAAGGCGAATATAAGTGTAGCGGCACTCATTTTTGATAGTTTCATAAAACTGTTCACTTATACTATTTTACCATGAGCGTTTTGCTGGCATGGTAGGCGCCAAGTAAAAACTCCGAGCAGATGCTCAGAGTGATTACTTGGTTGCGGGGGCAGGATTTGAACCTGCGACCTCGTGGTTATGAGCCACGCGAGCTGACCAGACTGCTCCACCCCGCGATATGGGTATATGTATCATGACCTAGTCATTAGAGCCGACTAGATTGCTCATTTCTACTACTATTCTAACAGATGTAGGCTATTTGTTCAAGTCGCGGTAGGTACCGCCAAATAGAAAGTTTACCCACTGTTCAAGATTATTCGGTTGTGCCGGCCTATCTACCCTTTTGTCGGTATACGCGGCATCAGCGGCTTTGGCTTCTTCTGAATTTGGCGGCAATATCAACACCTTCTCGCCGGGGAATACCAACCCAAGCCGTTCGCGCACGGCCAACTCTTTATATTCGTCGCTACGATAATAATTCTGCTCGTACTTTAGTTTATCTGCTTCGAGCTGCAGCAGGGTTACCTGGCGCTGCTTATTATCGAGGTCTTTCTGCAGTGCGTAATTACGCTGCATCGCTTGCATAGATCCCCACGTCCACCCAGCAGCCACCAACAACGCCACGCCTAACACCACATTGTTCATGGTGAGGTAATCGTGCCGTAGGCGGTAGTAGAATTTTTGTAGGTTTCTGTTTTTCATGATATTTCGTATATATTATATCATCTTGGCTTTCACCTCTGTAAAATACTCTGGCGCTGTGCTACAATACCCAACAGAACCATGGGAGGTGTAGCTCAACTGCCCCACCCCACGAAATCAGAATTTCGCGGGGACCCCGAGCGAGCATATTAACAAGTTGTAAAGATTTTCCTCTGGTAGCGGGGGTGTAGCTCAGCGGTTAGAGCAGCGGGCTCATAACCTGTTGGTCGCTGGTTCGATCCCAGCCACCCCCACCAGAGGAAAGTCTTTACCTACTGTTGGTCGCTGGTTCGATCCCAGCCACCCCCACCAAAATAAGTTTATTGTCGCCAACTAACGCCTAAGTCACCAAAGCGTTCTTTTTGTTCTAGAGCTTGCTCTATTTCCTCATCAGAAATAGTAGTAGTGTCATCTTCAGTTTCGTGAATCGCTGCCTCTAACGAAGTACGGTTATTCGTAAAAAACGTTTTCCACCATAGATATCGCGGGAACTGGTCGTCGTCACTATTTGAACTCGTGCCAGTAAGCTCTTCAATACATTCGGCCGCATATTGTGCATGCTCTTTAGCTTTAGACCGGTACATCTGACGTGTTTTATGATACACACCCTTTTTCTTTGCGCTGAGGACGGCAATGCGAACGGCATTGATATGGTGCACGATGTCGAGTACTGCTTGCTTTTGTTCACTAGTTAACGATTCTACAAATCCTGCCACGCCGCCACTGGCTTCGTCGTAGGCTTCCTGGCTAATACCGGCGCCGCGCGCAGCAACCATACCAAGATCAACCGAAGCCTCTGAAGCAGTCGGTTCTGCATGTTCTGGTTCTGGTTCTGTTTCTGGTACGACTTGGTGCGGGTGCATGAGAGCGATGCGGTGGTCATTTGGGCGCGGTATGCCGCCTTCGGTCACGTCATCAACTACACGAATGTCGCCGTCGTCGTCTAGGACGCCGGTATCGCCATTGCCGAGGGTTTCTGCTGCATGAACGTGAGTCGTCATGTTTCTACATTACCATAAACAGTAATAAAAGTCAATATGCTTGTGCTATTCCCAGCGGAATACACGAAATGCAATGACGTACACAACCACCAACCACGCTGCCATCAAGCCAAGTTGTGGTAGCAGGTTTACGAAATGTGCGCCTTCGGTAATAATCAGCCGAATACCATCGATAACAGGGGTAAGCGGCAGAAAGGCCGACGCGTTTTGTAGCCATTCTGGCATGAGAAAACGAGGGAAGAACGTACCGGAGAGGAACATCATCGGAAAGACCACTATATTTGATAGTGGCGCGGCTTGTCGCTCGTTCTTTGCCCACCCCCCTATTGCCAGGCCAATACCTAGTATCAGCACAATACTGAGCAGTAAGAAGCCAACTAGTTCAAGTGGATTGCCCGCTATTTGCAATTGGAAAACAGTGATAGCAACCGCGAACATGACCGCTAGCGATACGATGCCGATAATACTCTGTGATATAGCAATTGAACTAAAGTATTGCCACACTTTTAGAGGGGTCGTGGAAAGTCGACGTAGAATCCCCTGCTTTTTTAGCTCGGGGAATACATTGACGGGGCCAAACACGCCGATACCAAGCAAGCTAAAGCCTAGCAAGCCTGCGAAGGTGTAGTCAAACTGAGATAACGACTGGTTTTTTAGCGCCTCGCCTTTTACGGTAAATAGATCTGTAGCACCCGTGAGTTCTTGGTTAATTTGCTTGAAACTACCTTGTAGCAAGCTCTGTAATGTTTGCCCAGCTTGGTCGTTGTTTTGCGTATAGTAGACGACCGCCTGACCTGAGGGCTTCTGGCTTGTGGCGGCAACCTGACCAAAATCTTCTGGCAGTATAATTGCTGCGTCGAGCTGCGATCGAATCATTTTTTCTTTGGCAGCCTCGAGTGTCTTCGATTCGGTGTCGATATTGAATACCTTCTGTTTTTCCAGATTCTTCGCGAAATCTTGCGCGAACGAGCTATCCGACTGATTTATCAAGGCGACACGGAACGATACGCCGTCGCTACCACCAAATATGCCACCAAAGACAAACAGAAAGATAAGCGGAAAAAGGATGCCGAAGAAGATTGAAAGCCGGTCGCGGAAAAAGCGCTTGGTGTTGATACGCGCGAAAGTGATGATTGTATATAGCGAGCTATTCATGCTAATCTCTCAGCGCCTTTCCTGTTAGGTCAATAAAGACATCTTCGAGATTTGCTTGTTCGACTTCGCGCTTTTTGGTAAAGCCACGCTTGAGCAGTGCTTTTATCAGATTTTTCGGTGTATCGAGCGCGATGATTTTACCTTTGTCCATAATCGCAATCCGGTCACACAGTATCTCGGCTTCATCCATATAGTGCGTCGTCAGAATTACGCTGACGCCTTTGTCACGAATTTTTTCAATTAAATCCCATAGATTACGCCTCGCTTGGGGGTCAAGACCTGTCGTTGGCTCGTCTAAAAAGAATACCTTTGGGCCATGCACTAGTGCTGTCGTGATACTCAGCCGCTGTTTTTGGCCACCCGATAGTTGCTCGACATAGCTATTGGCCTTGTCTTCTAGCTCAACATCACGCAGAAATTCGTATGGATCAACCTTTTCGCCATACGCGGCCGCGAATAGTTCTATAACTTCACGGAGTTTTGTTTTATCCTGAAATGCTGGGCTTTGTGGTTGTACGCCAATGATTCGTTTAATCACATCGGGCTTTTTGGTAACATCTACTCCGTCGATTGTGGCACTGCCGCCATCGATTGGGCGCAGTGTTTCTAGCATTTCAAGCGTAGTGGTTTTTCCGGCGCCATTTGGCCCTAAAATACCGAAAATCTCGCCCTTCTTCACTTCAAAGCTTATGTGGTCGACAACATTGATGCCATCATATGTTTTTACAAGTTCTTTCGCTACTACCATCCTCATTACTCTCAGTATAGCAGCTAGTAAACGGAAACAAAAAAGCCCCCAGCGGGCCATAAACAGGACCATACTGGGGACATTTTTGGCACCTGTTTGTTTGTACTCTTAGCGTAGCATTAAACCCGCTTATGGTGCAAGGGTCGTTATAGGTTCTACAACACTTACCCATAAAAATCAGGCCGCGCTCGAGGCACGACCTGATAGAATTGTTCAAATAAAACTATTTTTTCTTTGAAACAACCAAGAAACCGTTGCGTTGGTTTTCTTTTACCACGCGGTCTGCTGGTAGGTCACAAGGAGTACCCTTGTCGTTCTTCTCTACACGTGCAAAGAAGTAGATAGTTTGTGGTTTGCCGCCACGTAGTGTGACTTCTGTTTTGTGCAGGTAGTACGTAACACCCTTCGAGTTTGTGTGACTGTAAGCCATGTGGTTATACCTCCTATTACTGGTTACATCTGTTAGATTACCGCCTCTGGTCGCCCCTGTCAACACTTAAATTGATTTGTAGTGTCTACGGAGCATCAGACGCAGTAAGCCTAAGCTGACAAACCGAAGCAGAATCACTACTGTTATGAGCACGCTTACCAGGAAGGAAAAGCCGGCAAAATCCGGCGACCACAAAGGGCTAGAAAATTCATGACGATACAGTTCTGGGCTTGGTAGTTTCGTGGCGTCATAGGTACCTCCGCGCTTTTTTACGGCAGCAGCAAGCTGGTCGGTAAAGCAATATACGTATGCAAGCGACCAGCCGCCTGGATACCGTGCTTTACATATGGCGTCTGCCTTGGCGCGATCGGCCTCAGTGCTTGCCTGGGAGTCACGCTTCTCGCTCGCCTTCTTTACGTCGCGTTGATACGCGGCTTCCAGGTAGAATACTCCACTATCCGCGTTCATATGGGCGGCGCTGTATCGCTGCAAATCAAACAGTCGCTCTTCTGTGATGCGATCGATTCCCCGCTTGTCCGAATTCAGCACGGCCGTACGGCGTTCAATCATACCAATGTTATTTAGGCGCAGGAATGTGGCCGTTAGTAGTACGGAGAAAATTAACAGCAGCAGCAATTGCCAGGTTTTTACACGCTGCAGTTGTTTTATACTCTTTTTTACTCTTCGTTTGTCTGCCACAAAATTTAGAAATCCCACCTATGCTACTAGTGTTTAGTATAGCACGGCTGGTTATTTCTTATATAGCGCAAACCGAGGGGTAGCGATGAGTAGCGTTAGTATGGCGCCTACCACGAAAAATGCTTGCAAACTTTCGACTGGCGAGATCCATAGCAGCAGGATAGCTAGTATTGATGAGGCGACCAGTCCCCCAATATTCATGGCTACCTCCATAAAAAACATATACTCTATGCGCCTACCACTGTAGTCGGCCGTGTCGAACATGCCGCGTAGGAACGGCATATTATAGCCAGCGGTAGAAAATTCATTGGCGATATTGGTAGCAACTACCTCTAGTGGTGTGCGCACAAAAACACGCAGCACATGCACCAAACTATTTAACAGTGTTCCCACCCGAAGCAGCGTGCCGCCCTTTTGACCATCGATAAGTCTGCCAAAGCTGTAAGAGATAATGATGGTTACAAACAGCGTGATAGATGTTACGAGACCTATCTCGGCATACACGCGGTTGCTGCTAAAGCCAAATACGACGAGTGCTAAGAAGATTGACCATACGGTCGTAGTGGTGAAAATATCAATACCAACACCGCCCTGAGCGACCAAAGAGCGCCAGGTAGTGCGCCACGGAAAACCACGGAAGCGCAGTTTGATATGAGTTTCTGTCGGCTCGGCGGTAGCAAGCAGCGGCATGGCTGAAAGTAGAAACAGTACAGCAGACAGTACCATGATTGCTTGCGGGCCAAGTAGAAACGCTATGGCACCGCCAAGGAAAGGGCTGAGCCCGGTAGCTACCTTTTCGATAATATTCATGAAGCCAAGTTCTTTGCCAGCGTGCGCGGCGTGTTTTACTTTTGAAAAGTCCACCAAATAGGCAATGTCATTCATTACGCCAGAATACGCGTGTAGTGCCGCCCATGCGATAAGCGCGAGTAAACCAATACGCGGATGTGCTGATAGTGGCAGTAGTGCCATGGCGGCAGCCGAAACAACATTACTAATCAGCGTGGCATGCTTCGGACCAAGTCGAGCGACCATCAGTGCCGACGGCCAAGAAAATACGATTCTCATAACGTAGAATCCGAGCCAAAATAATGCAATGAAGAGTAGTGGGAAGCCAAGCTGTAGAAGATAAATAGACGTGAATACTGTGACAATACGAAGCGCGAATATGCGCATCATGCGTGACGCATACAGCTCGGCAACCTCGCCAAACGTAGCATGGCGCCAGAAATGGCGCCGCGCGAATAGGCGATGAATGAGCGCTTGAATCATGTAGTTTCGAACTGGTGTTTATTTGGTTATTTCGGTGTGTTTTCATTATACTACAGACATGCGAATTTATTTCTCTGGGTTGGGCGGCGTCGCATTAGGGCCACTTGCTGAAATCTGCCAGGATGCAGGCTATGACGTGCTTGGCAGTGAACCCACCCCTAACCTAATGACTACTCAGCTAGGCGAGCGTGGCATAGACGTGCACACAGACCAAGATGGTTCGTGGCTACAACAACAGCATGACGCCCAGCCGATTGATTGGCTTGTATACACCGCTGCCCTGCCAGACGATCACCCTGAACTGCTGGTGGCAAGACAGCTCGGTATTCGCGTGTCAAAACGCGATGCCTTACTGCAACACATCATTGATGAACATACACTGAAGCTGATTGCAGTGAGCGGTACTCATGGCAAAACATCGACGACCGGAATGTTGATATGGACACTACAGCAGCTTGGCGTACCCATCAGTTACCAAGTCGGTACGACCATTGGCTTTGGGCCAAGTGGGAAATTCGACCCTGCGGCTGAGTATTTCGTGTACGAATGCGACGAGTTCGACCGAAACATGCTGCAATTTCACCCACATCTTTCTATCATCACGAGTCTTGGGTATGACCACCCGGATACGTATGAGAGTGAAGCCGAGTACCGTGGTGCATTTCATGAGTTTACTCGGCAGTCAGCTCACACTATTGGCTGGAAACGTGATATCGCTAACATAGCCGAAGGGTCGACCTGGCAACTAGAGGATAACGAGGTCATCGATGTATCTCTTGCCGGAGAACATACCCGCCGCAATGCAACGTTGGTAGTAAAGACATGTGAATATCTGAACCTTACCCACCCTATCACAGCACTCGCTACCTTCCCTGGTACAAATCGTCGGTTTGAAAAACTTGCCGATAATCTATACAGCGATTATGGTCATCATCCCGCTGAAATCGCCGCAACATTGCAAATGGCAGGTGAGATTTCGAGCCACGTTGTGCTAGTATATCAGCCTCATCAGAACGTACGACAGCACGAAGTGCGTGATTTATATACTGATTGTATGGATGTAGCAGAGGCGGTGTATTGGCTCCCTACCTACCTTAGTCGTGAGAACTCAGAACTTGAGGTGTTGACGCCGCAGCAGCTCACTGAAAAGCTTACACACAAAGACCGTGTCCATTTCAGCAATCTCGACGATATGCTATGGGATGATATTCAGCGTCATCGTAGTGAAGGACACCTGGTTGTATGCATGGGCGCCGGTTCGATTGATGGTTGGATACGATCTAGACTAGCATTATAGTTAAAAACGTGTTATAATATATTAACTGTGCGTCACCCATTGCCTATACGCACTTAGTAGGTAGTGGGTGATGCGCAGCATTGTCACGGGTGTGGTGCGCCCCAGAGGCACCCTCGCCACGTCGATCGCTCTGGTGATCGTCATGACGCTCTCGGGGTGCGCAAGCATCCTGGACCGTCCGTCCGAGACCTCCCCCACGGAGGTCACCATCCCGGCTGAACCCGAAAGCCTGGACGTCCTGGTGCCCGACATCACCGTTCACGACGGTGACTACGACGCCTGGAACGACTGGCCGTCCAGCCGGACGCCGCCCGAGCTGCTGATCCTTCAGGAGTTCTGGGGAACTAGCAAGCTGCACGTCCCGAACGAGCAGTACATGGCCGAAGGGTGGTTCGCAGTCGCGCGGTTCGAGCAGTACTGCATCGTGGCAGTCGGCATCGCGCTCGACGACCCCGAGAACGAGGACTACACGGACCTGGAGATCGTGAGCCGGTACAACAACGAGCTCGCGATCACCATCCCCTGGGTGCACATCCAGGACGTCGCCGTGAACCTCGACGAGTACCGCAGCGGATGCAGCGGCGACTCAGATGGGTGGCCCCTCGACCTGATGATGGTCGAGGACGGTTCGACCACAGCAGCGTGACACAACGGGAGGGACCCGCGCGAACAGCGCGGGCTCCCTCCCGAGTCCAAGTATTTACACGTTATTATCTATCGTCACCGCTGCCACCGATTTTGCCACGTGCCTGACGACTCGCCAGCTTATCGATATTTTGTTGAGCGATTGCTTCTAGTGGTATATCAAAATAAGCAGCTAGTACGGCGATATGCCACAGCACGTCGCCGAGTTCTTTCTCAAACAGCTCATCCAGATGTGAAAAATCACTGTTCTGATCGCGGATAACTTTTTTTACTTTTTCAGCAATTTCACCAGACTCACCCACAAGCCCTAGTAGCAAGTGCATCAATTCATCATTCGCGGTTTTTGGGCGTGCTGTACGGAGTGCCTTTTTCTGATAATCGTTTAGTTGCATGTGCTACGTTCCTTTCGTTGCGTTTACAAAATTCGTTTTCAATCCTTCATCTAGCCACCGTGTTTCGTAGGTGGTTTTTATTTTGTAGTCGCTTGATAGTTCTGATTCATGAAGGTCGAATGATAGTTCCTGAATATGCCATCCATTGCCTACTAATTGTTCAAGGCTCCAGGCAAAGAAGCGTGGGTCGTCGTGCTTTAAAAAGAAATGGCCACGCTTGTTTAGTAAGCTGGCGTACTTTTCTAAATAAAGCCCGTGCGTCATACGACGGCGCGCGCTTCTATCACGCGGAAACGGATCGGGAAAAGTGAGCCATACTTCCGTAAGCGACGAAGGAGGAAATAGATCGACAATTTGGTCTGCTCTTGCTCGGATGAATGAGATATTTGTTAGCCCACGTTCGAGCGCTTCATACGCGCCTTTTTGCAAACGATCCGCTTTTACATCCACTGCTGCGAATGTCTTGTCTGGGTACCGACTTGCTAGCTCGACGCTAAATGCTGCTGTTCCCGCGCCAAGCTCCAGCACGTTAACTGCCTGCTGCTGCCACTGATCAAACTCAAAACAGTTTTCAGCATTATGAAATTTCGCAAACTTATATTTTTTGCGTTTTCTGCTAATCACAAAGTCATCTGGGTTTAATTGTTCGGTCACTATATATAGTGTATCAGTTGTCCACTAGTACTGGATATGTCATAATAGATGCATAAGCGACTTGAAATAAACATGGAACTGAGCGTTTTCACACAAATTAGTTTGGTTATCGCTGTTGCAGCGATAATTGCGTTAATTATGCGTGCACTACGCCAGCCTTTGATACTTGGCTATATCTTGACTGGTATTTTAGTAGGACCAAGCATGCTTGACGTAGTGCACGCTAAAGATACATTTGACACATTTTCTGAGATTGGTATCGCTCTTCTGCTATTTATTATTGGGCTCGGACTTAACGCTACTGTCGTGAGAAGCCTTGGAAAAGTGTCTGTTGTTTCTACCACCATTATGCTGCTGCTCGTAGGTTCGG
>JAUIII010000009.1 GCA_030431855.1 bacterium | reverse complement strand
CCTGCAAAGCGCCTACAGTCTCTCTACCAGCCCAGCTACCATTACTACCACCGCTGCCAAAGGTGTGCGTATAGCAGCAGGGGCAGCGCCGACGGCGGACATTGTAACAATCGATAACACTACGAATCCAGTGAGCACAGATGACGTAAATGGCATACAGGTTGCATACGAAGGCGGAAGCGCATCAGTAGAAGGAGCCGGTATGAGAATTGATTACGCACCAGGTGGCACGAGTGCAAGTGAATGGAGTGGGCTGCGAATTGCCTCAAGCACACTTGGCCCAGCCAGCGGGGTAACGGCGTATGGCTTGAAAGCAGAAGGGCCTGTCACACCGGGCGCAAGCAGCATTACAGGCGTACGAGTAGCAGGCGGATTTGGTATCGGTGTTGATGTCGCGTCCGGAGGTCTACAGCTGAGTGAACTAGCAAACGAACCCGACGCACCTGCGGCAGACGCGCTGAAAATATATGCCAAAGAAATTGCCGGCCGTGCGCTCATGAAAGTGCGCGGCGCCACTGGTTTGGATACGCCCATCCAAGCAGCACTGTTTTCGAACAATATCGTCATGATGATGCCAAGTACCGGCACCACTATCAACGTCTGGGGTATGAACAGCGCACGAACGGGAACTGGTTCGACACCTGCTATCGTGGCAGGCGATCTTTCGACATCTATGAGACGAGCTCGGGTGACGAGCGCTGGAACCGCAAACGCATCTGCGGAGCTACGTTCATCTCAGCGGTTGGTCTGGCGCGGTGACGCGCCTGGGCTGGGAGGATTTTTCTATGCCTCACGCTTTAGTGCAGCCTCAACGGTTACAAACCAGCAATTATTTAGTGGCTTAACCGCTACCACTGGCGCAACGTCTGCGACGCTCGCGCCGTCGAGTATTGTCAACATGGTGGGGGTTGGTTGGGATAGCGCGGACACAACGCTACAGGTTATGTGCAATTCTGGCAGTGGTACAGCCAACAAAATCGATCTCGGCGCTAATTTCCCCGCAAACGATACAACAGCTGTCTATGAAGCCATGTTCTTCTCGCCAGCAAACGGCTCGTCTATTGGGTATCGTATCTCACGACTAGACACAGGCGATGTAGCAAGCGGTACACTGGTGGCAAACCTGCCGACAGCTGTTTCACGCCTAACACACCACCAGTACATGAACAATGGCGGTACTGCCGACTCAGTCGTCCTTGATGTAAATCGCGTCTACGTGGAGAGTGACTATTAATGGAAGATAAAAAACCTAAGAGTCGCGTTTCACGACGTGTACTTTGGACTGTCGGCATAGCAGTGCTTCTCATAATTATAGCTGCAGTTGTTGCTGTAGTGGTACTACGACAATCTAGTTCTGGTGTTCCAGAAGTTGATCAAGTTCTGGATAAAGTGGGCAAGCACTATGTTGTACCAAGCGATGAGACACCGGCGTTGATTACTGTAGTAGATGGCAATAAACTGACCAGTGCGTATTTAAAAAAGTTTGCTAAAACAGGCGACAAAGTTCTCTTGTACAAGAAACAACGGCGGGTAGTTATTTATAGACCTTCAGTCGATAAAATCGTGGATATAGGCGTACTACAGCTCGATAGCGTCGACTCGAGCCAACCGTAATATGGTACAATGAAAGCACAAATGCAAGCAAAAGAGACAAAGAAAGCGCGCCTACCTAGGTTACCAAAGCTGGTTGTTTTACCAGTGGTGGTTGTGGTGTTGGCGGGTTTTGTGGCAGCATGGCTGTGGCTATTGCCACAAGGTCAGCGTATAGATAGCAGTGTCTACCAAGCAGTATATCTTACGAATGGCCAAGCATACTTTGGTAAGCTAAAGGGTACTTCGGGTGAGTACGTTACTTTAGAGAGCCCGTATACTGTGCAAGAAGTACAGGCTGAAAACGGCAAAGACGCGCAGGGTCAGACCACTTTGCTGAAGGTTCGTGACCAAGTGTACGGACCAGACGATAGTATTGCACTAAGGTCTGAAAACATTCTCTTTTGGCAAAATCTACGCAGCGATAGCAAAGTACAACAAGCCATCGAGGCGAAACAGTAGTACCAAGCATAGCCATTTTCAAGAAAAACTGTTAAAATACAGATATATTTCGTGTGTTCATATACGGGGTTGCAGCAAAGCATGACTAACTAAGTGGAGGTAGTATAGTCAGACAGACACTACAGAGATTGAGTATGTATGTGGGTGCCGCAGTGTCGGTAGCCCTGTTTGCAATGATTTTTATGAATACAAACGCTCACGCTGTCACCACTGTGCCGACGAAAATGAATTTTCAGGGTAAGGCTACCGATTCAAGTGGCAATGTATTGCCCAATGGCACGTATAACATGCGCCTCCGTATTTACGATGCGGATACGGCAGGTACGCTACTATGGAGCAGTGATCGCTTGGTTTCAGCCGCCGAAGGCGTGCAGGTAACCAACGGCTTATTTTCTATCCAGCTTGGTCGGCTGGTGCCGCTTGATAGCACACTGTTTGATGGCAGTAACGAATTATTTTTTGAAGTAGAGTTACCAACGCCTGCTACGGCCACCTCTAGTAGCCCTGTCTGGACAGAAGGCCCGCTATCACCACGTGGTCAGCTGGCAGCTAGCGCATTTTCCTACAACTCTGACTTGCTTGATGGCTTAGATAGCGCCGACTTTGGACAACTATCAAGCGATAATGCGTTTACTGGGAGTACAAACAGTTTCGGTGGTAGTACGTTTGACGTTACCTCGTCTACCAGTATTGGTTTTGATGCACCGTTGCTATCGCTTGACACGGGATCAAGCTCGATTACTCTCAATGGCACGGCCGTAACCCTAGCAGGCAGTAGTTATACAAATACAGCAGCCTCGAGTCTGTTTCAGAATTCATCGGATTCTACCGCGGCGTTTACCATTGCTCGCGCAGGTTCGGGTGGCAACTTGTTTGTGGCAGATACGTCGAACGCACGCATCTACATCGGCGACCCAACCCCAGATGCAAACACAGTATTTTTGGTAGTGGACAATTCCAGTGCAGCCAGTGATCCTACAGGCACAAATGGTGCAATGTATTACAACACCACCTCGAACAGTTTTCGTTGCTACGAAAACGGCGCATGGCGAGATTGTATCACTAAAGGCACATATGCCCAGTTCTATGATTCAGCCGGTGGCACCGACATGAACAATACCACTGGACTGGCTATCCCGTGGGCGACGGAAACGCGTAAGGATACGGGCTATACCCACTCAAATGTAACTAACCCATCGCGGGTCTATATCGATAACCCAGGCTGGTATAAAATTTCGTATCAGATTAACGGAACCAACGGCTCAGGTAACCGAAACACGACGTACTGCAGGGTTCGTTGGAATGGCACGACGTTCAGCACGCCTAGCGGTAGTTATGCCTACACAAGGAATTCGACTGACGCCTCAGGTACGAACGCCTCAAGTGTATTAGTTCAAACAACCGCTGCAAACGAATATTACGAGGTGTTTTGCATGCGAGCGGGCTCTGCAGGTACACAGCCAACAAACGCTGGCGAATCGTGGACAACCGTGGAGACCGCAGACTAAGGTACAATAGTACTAGTGATAACACTTCTAACTGGAGACAATACGTATGAAATTGATCAGGCGCTACGGCAGCGCTTGGCTGGCGTTTCGGGTAGTATCGAGCGGTATGACGCCGAAGACATCTCCACGAGCCAGCTGGCAGATCTATTACTAGGACAGACATTATTTGCGAGCCAGCGCACAGTAGTGCTACAGCGGCCAGCAGAAAATAAAGATCTGTGGAGCAACCTCACTTCATGGCTAGAAAAGACAGACGATTCGCTGGAGCTTATTATGATACAACCGGCCGTCGACAAACGTACCAGCACGTTCAAATGGTTGAAAAAGCATGCCGACGTGCAAGAACTTCTCGCCTGGAGCGAGCGTGATGAAGCAAAGGCTGAGGCGTGGGCAATTTCCCATGCTGAACATCTAGGAAAGTCACTGGATAAAAATGTAGCTCGCGCGCTAGTAGCACGCACCGGTGTGGACCAATGGCGAATTCACCATGCGCTAGAAAAGCTGACGCTACTGAATGAAATTACAGAGGCAGATGTAGAACATATTGTTGAACAAAACCCCAGCGAAAACATTTTTTCATTGTTTGAAACTGCGCTGGCTGGCGACACGAAGAAGCTGCATGAAAAGATAGAAACACTGTCGCTGACAGAAGATGCCTACAAGGCAATGGGGTTACTGGCTAGCCAAGGATTCCAACTGGCGGTTCTTGCCAGCACAGACAAACCGTCTGCTGAAGTCGCTAAAGACCTTGGTGCACATCCGTACGTACTGGGCAAGCTATCGCCATACGTTAAACGCTTGGGTCGCTCTGGTGCTCGCCAGGTAGTACAGGCTCTCGCGACGGCCGATATGCGCCTAAAATCGACCTATGCCGAGCCGTGGACAGTGCTTGAAGCAGCTTTAGTGCAAATAGCAAAACACCCCAGCTAGACCAGGGTGTTTGAAAGTCTTCGAGAAACTATTTTTTAGCGGTTTTTGCTGCAGGCTTCTTGGCAGGAGTCTTTTTCGCAGCTGGCTTCTTGGCTGCAGCAGGTTTAGCAGCAGCTTTCACTGGAGCTTTTTTGGCAGTTGGCTTTGCTTTGGTAACAGATAGCTTTACACCAGCAGCTTTTGCTTTGGCGGCGAGGGCAGCTTTACGCCGAGCTACGGTGTTTTTGTGTAGAAGGTTTTTCTTCAAAGCCTTATCTAGCTCACTGTGAGCAGCAGATAGGGTAGCAGCAGATGGCTTTGCCTCAAATGCTTTAGTAGCTGCCTTGATGGCTTTTTTCGTAGCAACGTTGCGGTCGCGGCGCACATTGGCTTGCTTTACGCGTTTAATAGCAGATTTAATGATTGGCATAAAAAAAGTTCCTCGTATCTTTCACATTAAAGATTTATATTGCTAATCAAGGATGAATTATAGAGGAAAATACACCTTTTGTAAAGGGTGGGCAAAATGTTGACGAATCTGAAACGCTTATGGTACAGTAGTGGGGAAACGTCTATTAAAACACAAAAACAACAAAATATGGACAAAAAAGCCACGACAGACGACACTCAGGGCGCCAAGCAGCAACTGCTTGAGCGTATTAAGAGTGCAAACAATGTCTTGGTAACGGTGAGTACAAGCCCGAACGTCGATGAACTATCAGCTGCGCTTGGTCTGACGATTATGCTGAACAAGCTTGATAAGCATGCAACAGCAGTGGTTAGTGGTGATATTCCACCGGCTATTCAATTCCTCGACCCTGAGAAAACCTTTGAAAACACTGTTGATAGTCTTCGTGACTTCATTATCGCGCTCGACAAAGAAAAGGCCGACCACCTGCGCTACAAAGTCGACGGTGATGTAGTAAAAATATTCATCACACCGTACAAGACAACTATTACACAGGACGACCTCGACTTCTCACAAGGTGACTACAACGTTGATTTGGTAATGGCACTTGGGGTAAACGACAAAGATCATCTAGACGCTGCACTTTCTTCTCATGGGCGCATATTGCACGACGCTACCGTCGCAACCCTAAGCTGCGGGGAAAACACTAGTGATCTTGGCTCGATTGATTGGAATGAACCAAATGCAAGCAGCCTTTCTGAAATGCTGGTTGCCCTCAGCGAATCCATTAAAAATGACGAACCACTACTAGACGAGCAAAGTGCCACGGCACTATTAACAGGTATCGTAGCGGCGACCGATCGCTTTAGTAATAATCGAACCAGCAGCAAAGTGATGACGATGGCTGCGCAGCTCATGGCCGCCGGTGCCAACCAGCAACTGATTGCTTCAAAGCTACAAGAATCACACGAGATTAGCGCAGATACACCCGCTGAAAATAGTGATGGTACAACAAGCCTGAACGAGGGCGAACAGACAAAGCTGAAAAAAGATCAGTCCACCAAGAAGCCGGATGGTGAACTCGATATTGAGCATGACACTACTGAAGAAGTAGCAGATGACGAATTAGCAAAGCAACTTGAGTCAGTTGGCGGAAGCTCTCCTTCGGTTAGTGATTTACAAAAAGATTTAGCATCGGCTAATGCCGAGCTCGACGCCGAAGCCGACAAAGCGCCAACGGCGAAAGATGCAATTTTACCACCAGTAGCCCGTGCGGAAACAGAGGCGGATACACCGACTATGGGTGGGGTGTTGAACGCGACAACCGAGCAAGCAGAGCGCGATAAAGTCGCCGAAGAAAACAGCGACCAAAACCGCACTATACTGACTCATACAGACGGAGACTATGTCGGCAATCAGCAACCAACCTTCCAAGCACCATTTAATGGCAGCGAAAAGCAAGAAGAACCAAGTAGTGTTGATATTTTTAAGAACGCTGCACCTTCGGTTGATTTAACACCTCCAGGGCCAACACCTGGTTCTGCACCAGTTGCACCACCAGATTTATCAGCGCCGTTACCACCACCGCCTGTTCAGGAACCCGTGTCGATGCCTGCACTTGAGCCTGCCTTGCCACCAGTGCCTGAAGCGCCTATGTCAGAACCAAATAGGGAACAGGAGCATCAGGATGCACAGGCCGCTGTTGCAGCTGCCCTCGACGCTGCGCCATTTGACCCAGCCAACAATCCAACCGTCGCTAGCGGTGCTCAGCAGCTTGGCGATGTGTCACATGATACGCTTGCGCCAGCGCCTGTTGCTCCACCAATGGAAGCACCAGCTGCCCCAGAGTTGCCGCCGCTGCCGCCAGCACCGGCCGCACCACCTATGCCACCTGCTCCAGCAGATTTCAACGTACTTCCACCGCCACCAGTACCTCCGAGTGCTGCACCAGGACAATTCCAAGGTCCACTGCCACCAGAGCAGCTTGGGCAAATCTTTGGTGCATCGAACGAACCTGCACCGTCTGCTGTGCCAGAACCTGCACCAAACGACCCGAATCAGTTCAAGATCCCTGGACAGTAATACAAACTTGCTATAATAGCTTCCAATGAAAGATATTGTACTCGTCGACAAAGAGGCCGGCTGGACGAGCTTTGATGTGGTGGCGAAAGTCCGTGGCATGCTACGAAAAAGCTACCAAGACAAAGGAGTGACACCTACAAGGCGTCAGCTCAAGGTAGGCCATGCCGGCACACTGGATCCGTTCGCGACTGGTTTATTAATAGTTCTCCTCGGAGACGCGACTAAACGCTCAGATGAGTTTCTAAAGCTCGACAAGGAGTACGAGGCGACCATCATGCTCGGCGTCACGAGTAGCACGGGCGACCCTGAGGGCGAGATAATGCCAATTTCTACTGAAAAACCATCTCAAGAGACCGTGGAGGCCGCTCTACAGCAGTTTATTGGCGAAATTCAGCAGCGTCCGCCGATGCACAGCGCCATAAAAGTAAATGGTCAACGTGCATACAAGCTCGCCCGAAAGGGTCAAGAAGTTGAAATTCCGCTGCGAACCATCACCATTCATTCGCTCGGACTGCTTGACTATAGCTATCCAGAACTGAAAATCCGCACGCATGTTTCCAGCGGCACCTATATACGTAGTCTGGCACAGGATATTGGCGAGGTACTAGGAACAGGAGCATACTGCAGTGCGCTAAGGCGCACTAGTATAGCAGGGTGGTCCGTTGAGGATGCCAAAACAGTGGCAGACATTGATTTATTATAGTTTTTGTGCTATAATAATATAATGACTGAAAAGATTGTAAACTGCCCGATAGAAGGTAAAAAACCGACGAGTCGCTGTTCGTTGTGCCTACAACTGGCAGAAAACGCATTCAAGATGGAGATGAGAGATTATGACGTGCCCGAGGAGGAGATAGATAACCGTCTCGGCGAGTCAAAACTTCGTGCGCTAGTAGAAGATGAGAGTGGGATAACTGCGCTTAGCTGCGCCACACGCCGCCGCCTAGCGACCCATAAGGGTTGGAAGCTGGGAGAGGACATGGCCGATCGACGACAAGAGCCAGGTGGCAGCGCTTGAATTTTTTGCTCTTCTCTGGTAAAATCACTTAGATGATAACAAAGGACAACAAAGCCAAGGCAATTGCTTTGACTCAGGTCGCGAAAAACGATGTTGGCAGCCCACAGGCGCAAGTATCGATTCTCACGGCTCGTATCAAAGAGGTGACAGAACACCTAAAAGCCAACAAGCACGACCACATGGCTCGTCGCGGGTTGATCCAGATGGTAGGTAGGCGCAAACGCTTGCTAAAATACCTGGAACGCAAAGATTTTGATGCGTACAAAGCACTTGTTGCAAAACTCGGACTACGCAAGTAATTTACTTATTCACTTGAATTGTCTCTCCCGCTTCAATAGGCGGGAGTTTTGTTTGACGTGCCACTATCACTTCTCGGCCGTCATTCTGACCGGCCAGTGTGCACGAGTAAAGCGTCAACTGCGGCTGCTCGGTACGTTGTTCGATATAAACGGCGTTGGGCTGTACGCGCATTTTTTTCGTTACCATATAGCTATAGCGTTTTCCTTTGTAATCCACATAGATTGCATCATTTTTCTGGAGTTTATCTATGGCATAAAATGGCGAGCGTTTGACTGTTTCGCCAGGGGTAAAACTCATGACAAAGCGATGGGCAGCCAATACAAAATTCCCGCCATCTGCCGGGTTTCCATTGGCGGGTTTACGCCACCAGGCACCTTTGTACAGCGCCGCTTCATTAGCGGCAAAGGGAACGTTGACGTCGATTTTGGGGATATAGAGTCGTGCTTGCTTTGGCGCATTTGCTGTTGAGTCGAGTTGCTGTGTTGTTGCGTTATTCTTGGGCTGAACCATGCTACTTCGTAATGTTGGAGACAAGATGACGAATAGCAAGTACACGCCGATGAGCATGGAAACGCAAAGCATGAAAAACAGCATCAGCGAGCGCCGGCGATTCGTAGGAAGCGTAAGCATATATAAATTGTAGCAGTACTTGACTTGCCAAAGAGGTAAGACTACAATAAGCATGAACACCATAACATCTGGTAGAAAGACAAAAACGAGGAAAAAATGGAGAATTGCTTAGCGCCAACAGGCGCCAGTATATGGCTATATGTTGCAGTTGCATTTCTATTGATTGTGTTGCCTGCCGGTACATTTCTACTGCCGGGGCTTCGTAAAGGTATATTTGCGGCGGCAATTGCGTTTGTTGCGCTGTCTATCGGTACGCCAGTACAAGCTGCGAGCGGCTTAGCCACTGATTGCGTAGCTGCAGCCATACCAGATACTTCAAATGGTTTGCAGGGTGAAGTACAAGTGTACAATGTGCTCAGCAATGATACGCCGAGCGAAGGGGCTAGTTTCGTTCTGTCGTCACTACGTTTGGCCTTGGTAAGCAATCCGCGTACGGGTTCAACAGTGAGCAACGACAATAAAACGGTTACTGCGCCAACTGAAGGCGTGTACGTAGCTGGCGGAAATGGGCGTATCACCTACACACCAACCCCAAGCTTTGTCGGAACCGCTAGGGGTGTTCAGTACAGTATAGACGATACTGCTGGCGAAACGGTCACAAGTACCTACAAGCCGGTGGTTACCACCACACCCGTGGCAAACAATGATGCATTGGCCGATTTTTGCGTGGATGGCATTGGGTATGCGAACTATCATTTACATGGCGACTTCACGTATTGCCATGGCTTTGGCTACTCATCTGGTGACCCAGAATTTATCATCGATAGAACCGACGGAACAGCCCAAACGGTTTGGACAGTTCAGCTACTGGCGAACGATTCTGCCACTAGCCCAGATCCATCTACAGTTGATTTGAATGTGAGTACATCGGGAGTGCAACAATCGGTCACCGGGCCAGGCTATACAGCTGTTTACAATCCTGGTACAGATGTGTTAACGGTGACGATAACCAATGAAGCAACACTTGGCCTTCCCGGCGGCTATCCACCATCAGAAATTGACTACGATACCTACTATGGCGGTGCTGACATGCGCTATCCTAACGCAAATCCGCTTTTGTTAACGTATCGATTCGAAGACACATACGGAAACCTTAGTAATACCGCGCAAGTTACACACAGCGGCTTTTCGCCAGCGGTATCGTTCAGCGCGCTATAGGCTTATACAATTTCCCAAATTTCTTCCAGCCAGCGGTAGCCTTCTGGTCCTGTCTGAGCGTCGTCCATACCCATACCTGTAAGCCACTTTTCGCCAAGGTCAAATGCGCAGTAGCTGGCGGAAATATCGTGTGCCCGCTGTACATCTTTTTGGGCGAGCACCGCTAGCTGCACGTCGCTAGCACCTCTGTTTTTTAAGTGTTCAAATACAAAATTAGCGGTAATACCTTTGTCCAGTACGTCATCTATTACCAACACGCTGCGTCCATTTACTTCTGTAGATGGAGCGAGGTCAGTCACAATACGAGGCTCGCCAGCAGTTCTATCATCGCCGTACGTCGATACCATCATATAGTCAAGCTCTGGGTGGCCTTCTGGTGCCTGGCGGGTAATTTCAAACATAAGTTTGCTAGCAAACGGCGCCGCGCCACGGAGGAGGGCAACAAACAAAGGAAGTTGGTCAAAATCGCGTAAGATTTCTGTAGCGATGCGTCGTATATTCTTGTTCACATCACTCGCGCTTACGGGTTGTGTGTACTTTTTTGGAACTTCCATGGGTTTACTGTAGCACGCTACCTTCGTTAAACAGTGAGAAAATTGCAGCTGGGGCATTGGTTTCAATATGCTTGCCAATGTCGACTGTCTGGATAAACTTGGGTAGTACTAGGTCTGTTGTTTCTAGATCAACAAACTCACATAGCGCTAGTTCGTGTTTGCCATGTGTCGTGCTTTCTAAGTCGATGTTTACAAAATCTTCAGGGTTTTCAATATGAAAGAAGAATTCTAATTCTTCGTCATAACCAGCTCGCTCTGAACGAAACTGCTGTATAAACAATAGACGACCAACCTTTGCTTCAATACCTGTTTCTTCGCGTAGCTCGCGCACCACGCCATCTTGAAGTGTTTCAAACGGGTCTAGGCCGCCGCCAGGGGTAGCGTAGTAGGGGCTTACTTCTCTGTCGGCTCGTTTGTGCTTCACTAGCAGTAGTTTTCCATCTAACCAGATGATTGCTCGGACGTTTACGCGTTGCTTACTCATGTTTCTATGGTAGCAAAAAGAGCTTGATTACAGTATAATACTGATGTAATAAGTCGCGGAAGGTGATAGATACAAATTTTCTGCAATGAAGATTTATACCTGTTACTCTCCGCGTGAAACGAAAGGAGACTCATAGCAATGAGTATTATCAATCCCAGTGGCAAGGAAATTTTTAGTGTTACCACCGATTTCTGCGGTACGCCACTGACTCTAGAAGTAAACCGTGTTGGTTTCCGAACCACCGGTAGCGTACTGGTAAAATACGGCGACACTGTTGTTCTTGGTAGCGCCCAAGTAGGCACGCGTCCAGTTGTACTAGATTATTTCCCGCTGAGTGTCGACTATGAAGAAAAATTTTATGCAGCCGGAAAAATCTCTGGCAGCCGCTTTATCAAGCGTGAAGGTCGCCCAAGTGACGAAGCAGTGCTGATCGGCCGTATTATCGACCGACCTATTCGACCCCTGTTTCCAAAAGGCTACCGCCAAGAAGTGCAGGTGGTTGCTAGCGTGCTTTCTATGGACCCAGCTTTCCGACCGGACATGGTAGCGATGATTGCTGCCAGTAGCGCACTGATGCTCACTGGTACGCCGTTTGATGGCCCGGTTGCCGGACTCCGTGTAGGGCGTGTAAACGGCGAATTCAAAGCCTTCCTAACGGGCGAAGAGCGCGAAGCAAGTGACCTCGACCTCGTAGTAGCCGGTATCGAAAGCGGCATCACTATGGTAGAAGCCGGCGCAAATGAAGTTGACGAACAAGTGATTGTGGATGCGATGAAATGGGCTCACGAGATGATGCAGCCTGCGATCAAGCTACAAAATGAGCTGAAAGAAAAAGTAGCTCCTGCGGAGCAGTCATACGAGCTAGTTCTGCCAAACGAAGACATTCAAAAAGAAGTCGATGCATGGGTAGAAGGCAAATTTGGCGCAGCTCTTCGCAAAGATTACCCAGAACGCAACGAGCTGATCAATGAAATTCGTTGGGATTTCCACGAAAAAATGGCTGAAAAAGTCGGCGAAGATTACGCAGTGCAGCGCGATGAATATGATGAAGCCTTTACGATGGCACTGCACAAAGACGTACGCCGGGGAATCGTCGATGACAAAAAACGTCCAGACGGTCGTGGTCTCGACGAAATCCGCCCACTTTCCAGCGAAGTTGGTGTACTGCCGCGTACGCACGGTAGCAGCATCTTTACCCGTGGCGTTACCCAGGCGATGAACATTATCACGCTGGCACCGCTTAGCTACGCGCAAATTGTCGATACCATGGAAGTTTCCGACGGCGAACGCCGCTATATGCACCACTACAACGCCCCTGGCTACACAGTCGGTGAAGTAAAGCGCCTCGGTAGTGCAGGACGCCGCGAAATCGGCCACGGCTACCTAGCCGAACGAGCCTTGCTGCCTGTCATGCCAAGCGAAGAAGATTTCCCGTACGCTGTACGCAGCGTCACTGAAATCATGAGCCAAAACGGTTCTACCAGTATGGCCGCGACCTGTTCAAGCTGTTTGGCACTCATGGACGCCGGTGTGCCAATTGCGCGCCCAGTGTCTGGTATTGCCATGGGTCTGATGATGGACGGGGACACGCCATACGTGCTGTCTGACATCGCCGACGCAGAAGATTTTGCAGGTGACATGGACTTCAAGGTGACCGGTACCGAAAAGGGTATTACTGCACTCCAGATGGATATGAAAGTACATGGTCTGCCTGTAGAAATATTGGCGCAGGCTATCGAACAGTCAAAAGCTGGCCGGGCGCACATTCTCGAGCACATGCTGACCATCTTGCCAGCTCCACGTGACGCACTCAGCCCATATGCACCACGTATCGAAAAGATAAAGATCAACCCAGAAAAGATTGGCGCTGTAATAGGTAAGGGTGGCGAAACCATCAACAAGATTACCTCTGAAACTGGTGCTGAAATCGACATCAAAGACGACGGTCTAATAACCGTGGCGAGTCCAGACGGTGATAGCATTGCCAAAGCACTGCAGTGGATCAAGAGCCTGACCGAAGAGCCAGAAGTCGGCAAAACCTACGAAGGTAAAGTCGTGAGCATCAAAGATTTCGGTGCATTCGTAAATATCTTCCCAGGCACAGACGGCATGGTACACATCAGCAAACTTTCTGACCAACGAGTCGAAAAGGTAACTGATATACTAACTGAAGGCCAAATGGTCCGCGTGAAGCTGATGGAAATCGACGACCGTGGCCGCCTGAGCCTTAGCATCAAAGACGCAGAGTAAGCTTCAAACATCTATGTCTACCGCATTTCTCATTACCGGACTTGGAGGAACGGGTAAGTCTACTCTCGAAAGAATATTCAGACAAGACGATAGTTCCATTACCTACGACATCGACGATGGATATGCTGAGTGGCGCGACAAGCAAACGGGCCGTCCGGTCGAGTATGTTCCAAACGATTCTGCGTGGAATGCCCGCTCGACCTGGGCACTACGTAGAGAGCTGCTTGAGGAAAAAATACGTGAGTCCGCAAAGCGTGTGTTAGTTTTTGGTATGACCAATGATCTAGATCAGCATGCTGATTTGTTTTCAAAGATTTTCATTTTGGAATACCCAGATGAACAGACTATACGAAACAGGTTAGCTGGTCGCAAAGAAGGTTTTGGCAAAAACGAACCCGAAATTCAAAGAATACTACGCGACTACCTACCGTACCAGTCTGTCATGCGACAACTTGGCGGTATAGCGATTGATTGTACTTTGCCTATCGAAGATGTTGTCGGGATTATCAGAAATCACATAGATGTCTCAACACTAAACAAAGAGTAATTCAGTAGTATACTTAATACATGTCCAAACCACTTCTCGTAGTCTTCATCGGCTTTCCAGGATCTGGAAAGACGTATTTTGCCACGCAACTGGGTGAAAAGTTGAATGCCTTGGTACTGAATAGTGACGCCATGCGGCTCAGTATGTTCGGTAGCCATGAAAAAATTGAAGGGATTCGTAAATCAGACAATCCGCGCTTGTATGAAGATGTATTTGGCGCTATGGATTATGCTACAAGGCAAGCGCTCAAAGCACGTATTTCAGTTGTGTACGACGCCCAAAAGGCAACTAGGGCGAATCGAATGCAGATTGAGAAAATAGCAGAAGAACATGGCGCACAGCCAGTGCTTGTGTGGATTCAAACAAGCACAGCCGTTGCTAAACAACGGGGTCAGCAGCGAGAGGCCAGGGCAGATAGCCATGTGTATACGGCAGAGAAAATGGACTATCTGGTAGATCGTTTTGCCGAGCAAACCGAACCACCAGAGCCAGGAGAAAACGTGATCGAACTTAGCGGCGAAATACCATTCGAACAGCAATATGAAACGTTCCAACAGAAATTAGAGGAAATTCGTGAATCAAGCCACAATTGAGCAGGCACACAAAAATATTCGGCTCTTTTTCGTGCTGAAGATTTTTACCAAGCGGGTGTTCTTTCCAATCGTCCCAATCTTTTTTGTGACGCAACTCGGGCTCACCATTCAAGAAATCGGATTGGTATCGGTGCTATTCGCGGCAGTTAGCATCGTGAGTAATGTACCAGCCGGCTATTTTGCAGACAGGTTCGGCCGAGCGAATAGCATTCGCCTGATGGCGGTCATTCAGATTATCGCCACGCTGTGTTATTTCTTCGCATATTCAAAAGGCGGTGCCTACATCGCCATCGCTATAGAAGCGCTAGGTTATGCATTTTACATCGGAGCAGGTGAGGCATTGGTGCATGATTCACTCGAGGTAACAAAACAAGAAAAACAGTACACGAAAATTGTGTCGCGATCGCAAAGCTTTGCTCTCATCATCAACGCTGCACTAGTGGCGCTGATACCCATGACGTATGCCATTAATCCGCGCTTACCGTTTTTATTTGGTACGCTCGCATTTACGGCGCTGCTGATCACAGGTTTCAAAATGGACGAAGTATTGCCACTTGCCAAGCGGGAAGTGAAAAAGACAGAGAAGTTCAGTTTGAAATCGTGGCGTTTCCTGCTGAAACACTACAAAATAGCACTGTTCGCGCTACTACTCGGTACCGTGGGTACGCTATATTATTCGTTCGATATTTTCACCATTGCTTTGAAGCAATTTGGTTTTCAGCCAGAATTGCTTGGTTGGATATTCTCAGGTGCGAGTTTGGTAGGCGCGGCGTTTGGTTTTACGGTACACTACCTAAAACGATTGCGAGTCGAACTTTATATGCTAATAGATGTTGTTGTCGTACTGTTGCCATTTATAGCCATTTATACTGGAAATCTATGGGCGACTGTTGCTAGCGTGGTGGCATTTATGGCGTTCTGGCGATTTAGAAAAGTTGTGTATCAGCACCATGCGTTTGAGCAGTATCCAACGCGATTCAAATCAACGCTCATATCAGCATTGTTTATGATGGAAGACGTGCAAGGGCTGTGGGTGCCGATTGCGATGACATCTGCGATTGCCGCGTACGGTATGTCGTTAGGTGCAGGCTACACAGCGTTGGCTATCGTAGCAATAACTGTGCCATTTACTGTACTTGGTCATATGGTGCTCGGTGGACGTAGCAAACAGTAGGCTACGGGTTGTAGGGGTTCAATTTACCGCTACGGTCAAGCAGCTTGTTCCATTGGTTGAGCTTTGCCGTACCAATAACTTCAGGCGGCTCGGTGTAGGTAATCACGCCAGGTCCTTGACGTTGAGTATCAGTTTGCCATAGTTTGGTAGAGCCATTTGGTATACCGTTAAACTCTTTGACGGTAATGTTCATCTGACTACCACGAATTTTCAACGTTGCATAGTTCGCTTTACCTGTCCGGAAAAGGCCGCCATTTGATAGCTGTGTGATACCATTTTTGCGTCGCAATGTCGTGTCGTGAACCTCGCCACTCAGGTATAGATCTACCTTGTATTTCACCATTAGCTTCCATAATGCAGAGTTGTGCTTACCTTCGTAGTACATGTTTGAAGAGCTGCGGTAACGAACTGGGCCTAAAATCGGCAAGTGACCCTGTACGATAACCCAATCTACCTTGTCTCGTTTTGCTTTCTTTAACACGCCTTCTAGCCAGCCAAGCTGGGCTTGTCCGATGTTGCCGATAATTTTACCGTTTTTCTTTTGAAACTCATCAAGAGAAACTAACTGAACATTTGAAGCGGGGCGGTAGGCATACGCCGTGTCGCGCCCAACACCTACCTTGGGCCTGTTTTTTAGATAAGCTGGTGTTGAGCCATCGGGATTTTTCATCATGTACTTCGCATATTGATTCTTCATCATAGACCATGATTTTATGCTAAACGGATAGCCAATTTGTTTAGAGCGGTACCAGTTGTTATCCCACACTTCGTGGTCACCAACCGCGGGGAATACACGCAAATTACGGCTTGAGAAGCGCTCCATCATTTGCGGGTAGTAGGTTGCTGCCGCTAGTTTAAACGCATTCACTTTTTCATTGTACGTCCCGACGGGGCCAAACACGCCCGTGTTGGCGGTATCAACGCCCCAGTGACCCTCAACAAAATCGCCGGCCATTGAGATGTCTCGGATACCTTCGGACTGCACGTGGTCTAATACAAAATCAAGCGCTTCGCGGTAGGAGTCGTTGATAGAATTGGGCATACCTTCTGTGTAGTAGGGAGAGCCGCTTACGTCGCCAACGTCCTGATTCAGAAAGTCGGGCATTGCGATTAGGTCATAACTTTTGGTTGGAGCTGCCAACGATGCTGTTGATACCAGCGCGGTGCCCACCACGCCAGCAATAAGCATACTGCGTAGTGGCTTCGATTTGATGAGTTTTTTTGTTTTTTTCGTGGTAGTATACCGTCGTTTTTTCATGTTGCTTACAGTATCACAAAATTATAAAAAAATCAATAGCGACAAGGTAAAAACCAGGATATACTAAAGGCATGATTCAGCAGACGCTTCTTGATGATTTACATGCGCGGATTATTGCAGATAACCCATGTCCAGAACTTGCCCAGCAAGCGACGCAGCTCGTTATGGGAGCTGGCAATGCCAACGCCGATATCGTGTTTATCGGCGAGGCGCCAGGTAAAAACGAGGACGAGCAAGGGCTGCCATTCGTCGGCGCAGCAGGGAAGTTCTTAAACGAAATGCTAGCAGCTGCCGATATGCGGCGTGACGATGTGTATATTACTAATATCGTAAAATACCGACCACCAAACAATCGTGACCCTTTACCAGAGGAGAAGAAAGCGTTTTGGCCGTATCTGCTGCAACAAATAGAGATAATCAACCCCAAAGTAGTGATTACCCTCGGCCGACACAGCGGCGCGTATTTTATACCAGACTTGCGTATTTCCGCAGACCATGGCAAACCCCGAAAGGTTCGCTACGGTGATAAAGAATTCCTCGTTATACCTCTGTATCACCCAGCGGCGGCACTGTATAATGGCGGCATGAGGCAAACGCTCATCGACGATTTTCTCATGGCTGCTATTGTGGCTCGGACGGTGTGATGAATCAGGTATCAACCCGCGAGCAAGTGTTTCGTTACAGTAGTTTGCTGTTGCTTATGGCTGGTACTGTTGTCGCTATTCCTCTCGAAGATAAGCCGCTCGGATTTAGCCTGCTAGCACTGGGAGTAGGGTGTCTTGCTGCAACTTCAGTGCGGTTTGCGCAGCATATAATTCTTGTATTCATTAGTATTGGGTTGCTTGCCGCGACACCCATTAGCCCTGATATTGATGACGCGCACTTTTTGACGATGGGTGGCTACCTGTCCCTTGCCGTGCTTATCCCATTATTCGTTACGCGATACATCTACAAAGAATCTGTAATACGATTTCCTATAGGGAAACACACGTGGACAAAGGGCCATATCGGCTATTTGCTCCTCGCCGCAGTACTAAGCTATGTGCTTTTGCCGCTCTGGATGTCAACGACAGGCGGCTATCAGTACTGGACCGTCGTACTAGAGCCGCTGCAGCTATTTGTACTGTTTTTGGGGACAAATGGATTGGGCATCTGGGATGAACTATTCTTTATCATCACCGTGCTGGCACTGCTACGAAAACACTTGCCGTTCTACCAAGCGAATCTCGTACAAGCGGTGCTGTTTACGTCATTTTTATATGAGCTAGGCTTTCGTGGCTGGGCGCCATTCGCCATCTTCCCATTTGCGTTGCTACAGGGTATCGTATTCAAAAAGACTGAGAATTTACTCTATATCATCGCAATCCACCTAACAATTGATCTTGTACTATACCTCGCACTCATCAATGCATTTTATCCAGATGTGTTGAATATTTTTATTACAAACTAGTCATACCTTGCAAAAACCGTAACTTTTTGCTATAATCAAAGGACTTGAAAGGGAAACTATCTCTGTAAACACTCGCTATAGCAACCCTTGTCTCGTTATTTTATTTCGTAATTAACTAAAAACACTTTTATAAAAAGGAGAAAACAATTTATGGGTCAACGACGACTCGCGAAGCCGCAATCTGACGATATGTCAAAGCGGCCTCAGCAACAAAAAAAGAAATCCGATAATTCGGTCATCAACAACACAAACACCCGTCGTGGTGAAGTGTTCCGTGCGCAACGACGCACCTCAGATGATGTGAATGCACGTGCCAGCCAGCATGTCATAAATATCCCTGTGAACAAAAGCCTCTACAATGGCTACGATGGCAGGCAATTTAGCCTGGCCGAACAAAAGAAAATGCCCCGCAGTAACGGGCCAAAACTTCGTGTCATCCCTATTGGGGGCTTAGGCGAAATGGGTATTGGTAAAAACTGTATGGCAATTGAATACGACAACGATATTATTGTTATCGACATGGGATTTTTGTTCCCGGGTGCTGACTACCCAGGCATCAACTATATTACACCCGACATTAGCTATTTGATAGAAAACAAGCACAAGATTCGCGGACACATCTTTACTCACGGGCACCTGGATCACATTGGTGCATTCCGTCACCTGGTTCACCAAATTCCTGCGCCGGTATACGCCAGCAAATTTACGCTGGGCATGCTAAAACGCACCATGGAAGAAAGCCAAAGCGGCTACGAGCCAGAATATTACGAGCTCAACCCTGAACTGCACGAACGCGTGCAGCTGGGCGATAGCTTTAGTGTAGAGTTGGTGCGAGTAAACCACTCGATTCCAGATGCGACAGCCGTGGTAATCCGTACCCCGCTGGGTGTATTGGTTGATAGTGGTGACTGGCGTTTTGAAGAAAATCCTGTCGACGGCGTAAAGTTTGATCTCGAGCGCCTGACAGAAATCGCCACCAAAGAAGGTATTCTGATGTTCATGAACGAGAGCACCAACTGTGAAAGCGATGGCACGCACACCCATGGTGAGCGCGACATTCAACACAGCGTTGGCGAAGTTATGGACAAATACCCGAACTCACGACTCATCATGAGCTCGTTCTCAAGTCAACTACACCGTATTCAGGTAATGCTCGAAGAAGCACAAAAGCACGGCCGCAAGGTCGCGTTTGCTGGCTATAGCATGATCCAGAACCTTGAAGTTGCCTTGCGTGCTGGTGCAATCAAAGTGCCAAAAGACACCGTGGTGAAAATGGAAGACCTAGTGAAGATGCCTGATAGCAAGGTAACTATCATCTGTACGGGTAGCCAGGGTGAGTTCAATGCGGTGCTCAATCGTATGGCATCTGGTGCGCACAAACACATCAAGATTAAAAACTCTGATGTCGTAGTCTTTAGCTCCAACCCAATTCCGGGTAATGAGAAATATGTGGTGCGTACAGTCGACGGCCTCATGCGTGAGGGTAGTGAAGTCATTCAAAATGGCAAAACGCACCTGACCGGTGTTGGTCCGCTGCACCTTTCTGGCCACGGCTACTACGACGACCACGTAAAGCTTATCAATGCTTTGAACCCAAAGTATTATTTGCCAATTCACGGTGAATTCCACATGCTAGTGCACAACGCGCGCTTGGCTGAAAAGGAAGCAGGCATTCCACGCCAGAATATCTTTGTATGTGATAGTGGCGACGTGATTGAAATTACCGAACAGGGTGCCAAGAAAGCTGGTCGCGTACCAGTGGGTGGTATCATGTACGACGATAGTGGCGCAATTGTCAGTGAGGTAGTACTAAAGGATCGTATCCATATGGCAAATGAAGGCATGTTCGTAGTAGTGCTGACGGTACAAAAGGGTACCGGACGTCTGCTGACCAGTCCTGATATCATTTCGCGCGGATTTATTTACTTGCGCGACAGTGAGGAGCTGATGGGATTAATCCGCCAGTACCTGAAGCAGAAAGTGGCCCGTGGGTTTGTAGGCAAGAAGGTTGATGTCGATCAGATGAAAAAAGAAATTAAAGACGAAATTACACACGTGCTGTACGACCAAACACGTCGTACGCCGATTGTGATTCCTGTCATTAATGAAATCGGTGGTGGAGGCGGTAATAAACCGCAGCAGCCGCAACAGTCACAGCCGTCTGAAAAGTCACAGAATTTCAAGCGCCCTGCACCTCGTAAGTTCCCGCCAAAGCAAGTACCTGATAGCGAAGCACAGGTACCGAAGCCACAATTCGACAACCGCGGCTACTAACATAAGCTACTTGCATTTTGTAGTAATTTGTGCTACAATAATAGCGTAAAGGCACCTCGACAGTTCTCGAGTGGCAACGTATAATACAAAACAGTTATGGCTAAGAAACGCAAATCGACACGAAAAAAGACTAAAGCAGCAGCAAAAAACGCGCCGCAGCACGAAGTTCCGTCTGGATTTTGGAAGCAAGTCGGAGCAGTACTACTGATAGTGCTCTCTATATTGCTAGTTGTGGCGTGGTTTGGTGTCGGCGGTCCAGTGATGGAGTGGTTGCAAAAAGCCGCACTGTCGACTGTTGGTTATGCGGTGTACACTTTGCCATTTGTGTTTGTGTACTTGGCGGTAGAAACGTTCCGTGCAGAGGAAAATAAGCTGCCATTCGCAACTAAATTCGCCGCTGTTTTATTAGTAGCGTGGTGGGCTGGTTTGTTTGGCCTTGCCGGTGAAGATGGTAATCAGCTGTATATGGGCGGATTCATTGGAGAAACACTTAATAGTGGCATGCTGGCGCTCGTCGAAAGTGGCGTGGCGGCATTTGTATACGTGGTGTTCATTGTGCTTACGACGCTGTTTGTACTACGCGTCTCGCCAATCGAACTCTTAAAGAACCTATGGGGAATGATACGACGTAATAGCCTAGACGACGAGCAAAAAGCCAACGACGGCGTGATGCGCAAAGCCGCCGAAAGTGAAAAAACATCCGAGTTCAAGCTCAATGCTGGCGTGCCAACGCTTGACGCCGATGAAAGTAAAAAAGCAGCCAAGCTATCGAGCTTGAAGAGCAGCGTACAGCAAGACAAAGCCGCCGAAAACCGCGCGGCACTAGTAGCGGTGAGTGACCCAAACTGGAAAGCGCCAAGCCTTGATTTACTCGAGAAAAAACAAAGCCCAGCCGATGCTGGCGATGTGAAGCACAATGCTGAAATTATTAAAGAAACCTTAGGCGAATTTAGTATCGACGTCGAAATGGAAGGTGCCAACATTGGCCCAAAGGTGACTCAATACACTTTGAAACCGCCAAGCGGTGTGAAGTTGACACGTATTACGGCGCTAGAAACCAACCTTGCACTCAATCTTGCGGCCAACAGCCTGCGTATTGAAGCGCCAATTCCTGGCCAGCGCGCCGTGGGTATCGAGGTGCCAAACCGTAAAGCAGCCGATGTGCGACTGCGTGGCATTCTAGAAGCCAAACAGTGGGAAGGCTCGCGAGAGCCACTCAGCTTTGCAGTAGGGCGTGATATTTCTGGCGACGCGGTAGTGGGACAGCTCAATAAAATGCCACACGTACTGATTGCTGGACAAACGGGAAGCGGTAAGTCAGTTATGATAAACACGTTACTTTCAAGCTTGCTGTATCGCAATAGCCCAAGCGAAATGAAGCTGATATTGGTGGATCCAAAACAGGTGGAAATGGCGCCGTATGAGGACATTCCGCACCTATTAACTCCCGTGATTACCGAACCAGAGAAGACAATTAGTGCATTAAAATGGGCGGTAAACGAGATGGAGCGCCGCTACAAATTGCTCGCCGCCGAGAAACTACGTGATATTAAGAGCTACAACCAAAAGGTTGCAAGTTCATCGAAAAAGATTGCCGTGCAAGATGAAGAGGGCAACGAGCAGCAGCAAGTAGAAGATGGCGCAATGCCGTACATTGTGATTGTGATAGACGAGCTAGCCGACCTAATGATGGTAGCTGCGCGTGACGTGGAAGCGTTGATCGTTCGTCTAGCGCAGAAAGCCCGTGCCGTGGGTATCCATCTGGTACTAGCCACGCAGCGCCCAAGCGTCGACGTTATTACTGGTCTGATTAAAGCAAACATCCCCGCACGTATCGCGTTTACAGTAGCGAGCCAGGTAGACAGCCGTACTATCCTTGACCAAATTGGTGCCGAGAAATTGCTTGGGCAAGGTGACATGTTGATGAAAACAGCTGAAATGCCCAAGCCAAAGCGTATTCAGGGTGCGTGGGTGATGGACGAAGAAGTGGGCAAGATAACCGACCACTTGCGCATGCAAAGTGCGCCGCAGTACAATGACGAAGTAGTATCGCAACCAGTACAGCTGAACGGCAAGGGCGGCGTAGTGATGGACTTCGACCACGAAGGCGGCGATGACATGTACAAAGACGCCCTGCGAGTAGTAGTAGAAAGCGGCAAGGCGAGTACTAGTCTGCTGCAACGGCGCTTGCGCATCGGCTATGCACGAGCAGCGCGTATTATCGAGGAAATGGAAGAACAGGGTGTGATTGGCGCCGCCGATGGCTCACGGCCACGAGAAGTGCTAATAACCAGCCTCGACGACGTATTTGGCGGTGGGGAAGAGTCTGAAGACGTTTAAAGCGCTGTCGTAGGATATTCGCCTAGAACTTTGACTGTATTTCCATCGCTGGTAATTTGAGATAGCACTGTGTGCAGTGGCTCGCCAGAGGCTTCTACAACCAAATAGAACTTGTATTTCCACGGGCTACCGATAATGGGTCGTGACTGTAGCTTTGCTAGGTTTATATCAGCGGCGGCGAAGCGTGTTAGGACCTTAGCGAGCGTGCCAGGTTGGTGTGAGGTGGTCAGTACCAGTGAGGCACGATTAGCACCTTCTGGCACGGTCGCGTTAGGCTGGATTACTAAAAATCTCGTGTAATTTTCTTTATGATCTTCGATGTCTTTGCCAAGAATCGCCATACCGTGTAGCTCGGCAGCTTCTCGACTGGCGATGGCCGCGTTGGTATGGTTGCCCAGCGTTTTTATGTGCGCGACACTCTCTGCCGTATCGTGATATTCCAAGTGCTCGGCATGTGGCAGCGTCGCATCAAGGTAGCCAGCGCATTGCGCTAGGGCGGGTAGCTGAGAAAAGACTTGCTTGACATCGCTTATTTTGGCACCTTCAAACCCAATCAACTGGTGTTTGATGCGCAGGTGTACCTCGCCAACTATCGGGTAGCCGTGAGATTCAATTAAATCGTACACCTCATTAATACTGCCATAGAGTGAATTTTCGATGGCTACCACCCCGGCATCAGCAGTGTCGTTTTCTAGCGCCATGAATACCTTTTTAAACGTGGCACATTCAACCAATTGTGGTGTTTCACCGAGCCATTGTTTTGCGGCAATAGAATGAAACGCGCCGTTTTGCCCTTGGATTGCTATTCTCATCCATATTATTGTACTAGAAAACTTGACACGCCTAAGCACAAGGAGTATACCAAGTACATAACCTTTATAGAACAAACACTATGACAGTAACAACACTCGAACGCGATGCATCTACGACTACCTCTAGGTTTCACGCTGCGTACTCAGAGGCAGTAGTAGCGGGCGAGGAGGACCGCGCCGACATTGTGACGAAACGGGCCAGCAAAGAATGGACCGAAAACCCCGCAGAAACGATACGCAGCCAGCTTGAAACGCTGGCCGCTATTTATTATGAGCGCCAAGATTTCGATAGGCATCAACTGCACGGTACCACCCATGAGTTTATCGAGTTTGGTGTGCCTGATTATGAAGTGAGGACGCTTGAGGTGATGTGTCTGATTCACGACACGTACTCTTCTTTGCACAAAGAATATCAAGGCAGAAGCTACGCGGTAGATATGTACAACACTGATGAACACACCCGCATTGAGGTGAGTGCTCTAGGAGAAGTACAGGTATATATGTATACCGGCAAAGAAAAGCAGCGCGTATACGATGAAGAGTTACAAAAACAGATCGTATTAGAGTTTGAAATACGCTGTTCGCAGGCATATGATACGCAACTCAAGCGTACGGTAGAGGAACGAGCACAAGCTGATACGCATGCACTTTCGTTACTGCACGAACGACGCTACGGTCGTGCAAAGGTCGTTGCGGCCACAGAGTAGACAAAGCGCGCAATTTTTAGTATAATTACATCTGTTATCAACCTAAGCTTGTTTGAAACAGAACAAGCATCCGCCCGCTCAACGGGCAGGATTCCAAAGGAGGAGTCTTTATGGAGTATGAACTAACCGTTCTTATTCACCCAGATCGTGAGGCAGATCTAGAAAAAAGCCTTACCGTCGTGCGCGACCTCGTAAAGAACGCAGACGGTACAGTAAAAAGCGAGGATAACTGGGGCAAAAAGCGCCTAGCGTATCGTATTAAGAAGCAAGATTTTGCTGTATACGTGGCGATGGTACTCGATCTACCAGCAGACGCGCCACTGAAAATTAGCAACGCGTTGAACATATCAGAAGACGTGATTCGTTACTTGCTGGTCAAGGTAGACGAAAAAGAACGTGCTAAGCTGGAAGCAGCAAAGAAAGACGCTGGCGAAGACAGCGAGGAGGAATAAGGTATGGCTCGCAGTATAAACCAAGTAATCTTGATGGGACGCCTGACGCGTGACCCAGAAATGCGCACTACTTCAGGTGGTAAAACTGTCGTTAGTTTTTCATTGGCTGTCGACCGCGGTACCCAAGATGACCAAGCAGACTTTTTCGATGTGACCGCATGGGAAAAGCTCGGTGAACTAGTGAACCAATACCTTTCCAAGGGTCGCCGCTGCCTGGTACAGGGGCGCCTACGCCAAGACAGTTGGGACGACAAAGAAAGTGGTAAAAAGCGTTCAAAAGTTGAGGTAGTCGCGACCGACGTGACCTTCCTCGATGGTCCATCCGGCGACAATGGCGGGGGCAACAGTGCTCCATCTGGCTCATCAAGCAACAAAAAATCAAACGATGTGGTTGTTGACGATATCGACGACAAGCCTATCGATCTATCAGAAATTCCATTTTAAGGAGAATACTATATGGCACCAAAACGATTTAAGAAATCGGTTACTACCTATTTTGACTACAAAGACGTTAAAACCTTGCAGCGTTATATCAACGCCTACGGTCAGATTGAACCAATTTCAAAGACTGGCCTTAGCCTGAAACAACAGCGCCAACTAGCTGTTGCTATCAAGCGTGCACGCCACTTGGCATTACTACCATTTGTTACCCAAGGGTAGTTTATGTATCAACCAACCGATCTCAAAAAAGGCACTGTTTGCCAAATTGACGGTACACCATATCGCGTGATTGACTACAGTCAAAAGGTGATGGGTCGCGGCGGCAGTATTGTGAATGTGCGCCTAAAGAACCTGCTAGATGGCAGTGTGATTCCAAAGACATTCAAAGGCGCTGATAAAATCGAGCGCGCTGAAGTGTCGCAAAAGACCGTGCAGTACCTCTATAGCGACGGCACCAATTTCTTTTTCATGGATCCTGAAAGCTTTGAGCAGTTTGAGCTGCCAACTGATGTTGTTGACAGCGCTGCCAACTACCTAAAGGAAGGCGATAACCTACAACTGCAATTCTTCGGCGACCGAGTTATCAATGTCGAGCTGCCAAAGAACCTATTCCTAGAGGTTACCTACACCGAAGAAGTGGTAAAAGGCGATACCTCAGGCGCTGTGACCAAAGATGCGACACTGGAAACGGGCATTTCTGTACGTGTGCCGGCATTTATTAAGACCGGCGATATTATTAGTGTCGATACCACCACGGGCGAATACCGCGAACGCAAGAAATAGAATGCTATGTCAGCCAGTCAGCCACCACGAATGTATGCCCTGAGTTTTTTCCCAAATGGTGAATCGGCGGGCTATAGCGGCGAGCTACCACCCCACTTTCATGTAGGCATATGGCAGCGTGCAACCTCTGAAGTCGCCGTGCGGATGGGCGCGCTTAGTGCTACGACAATATTGCGACAGTTTGGTATTTATCCAATCGAGGATATTACGCTAGGCGTAGGACGACCAGTCCATGCAGTGAGCTTGGGTGATCCAGCCGAGCTGCGACGAAACCACGACATTGTGAATAGGTGGATGGTTGAAAAGGCGGGCGGTACGCATGTGTATCCTGCGCATGCGGGTGAGGGCTATCGGCCACACATCACGCCGCACGACGACCTCGGGAGGTCGGCGATTACACGATATACTGTCGACCAGCTTTCGCTAGTGACGGGTGATCCAAAGGGTATCGTACGTATTTTACGCACGTATCAATTAGCCAAGTAAAACAGGGCTGAGTGGTACAATAGATATATGGAAACGAGTGAATCCTCGGGACGTTTTCAGTGGCTCAAAAACCATAAAACACCACTTCTTTTAGGTGTAGCCGCACTCATATTGGCACAAGTAGTGTGGCAGTTTTTATATCCCAGCGACAAAGCATTGCCAGGTGCAGTGCTGTACGAAAAAAACGTGGGCGGCATGAGTCGTGACGCGCTTACCAAAGAGGTAACAGAGGCGTTTCGTGCATCAGAAATCACTCTTACCACACCATCGACGAGCTACACTACATCGCTTTCCAGCCTTGGGGCGAGCGTCGATGCCGCAGATGTTGCTAGTCAGCTGGCATTTTATCCTGTTTGGCAGCGCATCTTGCCATTATCGATTGTATGGGTCAAGCCGAGCGTCGACCATTTCAACGTAACGTTTTCTGACAGCGCGCTTTCCCAGGAAGCAGCGCAAGCAGTCAAGAAATTGTCGTCAAAACCTGTCGATGCGGCCTTGGCGATTAAAAAAGGCAAGCTAGTGGTAACTACCGCGAAAAATGGTGAGGCCGTGACGGCCGCCGCAGTGGAAAAAGCAGTCCAAAACACTACATTTACGCCTGATACAAAAAAGGTATCGGTTGAATCAAGCTCTACAGACCCAGCGGTTGCCGACGCGTCGATAGAAGCGGTGCGTAAAAAGGCCGAAGCAATCATCAACCGTTCATATACGTTGCAATTTGCCAGTGGCAAAAGTATTACGCCAAAGAAAAACGACGTCGCCATGTGGCTTAAAATTAGTTCAAAAGACGGATCGGTAACGGTTTCGCCAGATAAAAAGGCGATCGGGAGCTACATAGCGGGTATCAATAAAACCGTCGCTACCACCGGTAAAACCACCTACATTACGTTAGTCGATGGCGTAGAAACGGCCAGAAAAAATGGTACCAAAGGGTCTGCTATTGCTGCTGCTGATCTGACGACCAAAATTACAAATGCAATCAACAGTACCGAATCGGTGCAAATGGATGTACTTATGCAGCCGATTCCATCGCCCAAATCATACACGCGCAGCTATACCTCTACTCAAAAGGGACTACAGGCCTATGTGGCCTATTTAGCGAGCGAAGAGGGTATCAACATCAGTGTATTACAGTTGTCGGGCTCGGGGTGGTACGCCAACGGCGGCGCCTACGACAGCGTTGTCAGCGCCAGCACCTACAAACTGTACGTAGCCGTATGGGTAGCCAATCAAATTAAAACGGGCAAGATGAAACTCAGCGATAAAATGCTCGATACTACAGTGGATGGCTGTTTAGAGCGCATGATTGTGATTAGCGACAATGCCTGCGCCGAGGCCTGGATAAAGAAAGCTGGCGCTAGCAAGCTCAACAGCTTCTTGTACGGAAAGGGTATTTCTGCCGCCACCACTTTCGTTAACCCCGACGCAACGCACACCTCGGCAAGCGATTTACAGAAAGTACTCCTTGGTATCTGGAACGGGAGTATGGTTAGCGGTTCTATGCAGAGTAAAATAACAGGCTATATGGGACGACAGCTGTATCGCCAGGGCATCCCGGCGGGTAGCGCCGGTAAGGTATACGATAAAGTCGGCTTTTTATGGGATTATTTGAACGACGCGGCCATAGTAGTGCATCCAAAAGGTACCTATAGCCTCGTGATAATGACCAAAGGCAGCTCGTGGGGGCACATTGCCGACATTACGCGTCAGGTAGAAAAGATTATGTACTCATGAAGCAACGACTCGACCAAGTAATGGTAGCACGCGGGCTGGTACGTAGTCGTTCGCAGGCGGAAAGCTGGATTGGGCTAGGTAAAGTGTTGGTAAATGGTACACCAGCTAAAAAAGCGGGGCAATTTGTAGCGGAAACAGACACCGTGAAGCTGACGGCCAAAGAACAGTATGTCAGCCGGGCAGGCCTAAAACTCGCTAGTGTCGCGCGCACATTGGGTCTCGATTTTAGCGGTAAAATTGCGTTAGATGTAGGCAGTAGTACAGGTGGTTTTACAGATTACGCGTTGCAGCACGGGGCGAAAAAGGTGATTGCTGTCGATGTAGGCACCGAGCAGCTGCATTCGTCACTTAGGGGTGACAAGCGGATAGAACTTCACGAAAAGACGGATATACGGACCGTATACCGTGGTGATCAGCCAACGAAACTATCCAAAACGGCTTCGCGCCACGCTTCTGTTTCGCTCGCAGAAGCAGAAGCTTGGGCTGCAGATGTTCCGGATAGTTTGTTGTCTGATTCCACGGCTGGCGTAGTTTTGAAGGATATACCCGATATTGTCGTGATAGACGTTAGTTTTATTAGTGTGCGTGACATCTTGCCGCATATTGCCTCGCTGAGTGGCAAAAATACAGAAGTGGTAGCAATGCTAAAGCCACAGTTTGAGGCTGGCAAACATCAGGTGAATAAAGGGGTGATAAAAAACGACTCTGTGCGCCGGCAGATTTTAAAGGAGTTCGAGGCCTGGGTAAAGCAGTATTTTGTGGTGGTAGATAAATCAGATAGTGAAGTGGCAGGCTCTAAAGGTAATAGAGAACGCTTTTATTTGCTACAACCTCTGTAGAATATTGACTTTTATTAGCATAAGTGATATAATGATATGAGGCTCACCGTCCGGTGAGTCCAACCCCAACGCCCAAGGAGGGCATATCATGATCCGCAGGCTCGTTGTTCTCGTGGTCTCGGCGATTCTCGCCGGGATGATGAGCACTTCGTTCGCTCCATCGGCTACGGCCATGGGTGGCGACCAGACCAACCCCCAGTTGGTCACCCTGACCAAGATCAAGAAGGGCACCAACGCCCGCTGCCCCAAGGTGCGTCCGGACAAGATGTTCCGGGTGAACCTGAGGGTTCAGAAGGGGGAGCGCATCAAGACCTGGGGCGAGTTCAGCCTTCGGGTCGACGGTCGCGACCGCTATGGCAGTGGTTCGCGGGTGAACAAGCGCTTCGTCGAGTTCTACTTCGAGGTGAAGCGCGACGCCAAGGTCGGGCGCAACCTCGTCAACAGCTTCGTCTACGCCGAGTTCTCGCCGGGTTCCAACCCGCGAGCGGTCGTAGAGCGGCTGTGCAACTCGCCGGTGCCCTGACAGCGCGAGCCTGATCCACTCTGACGGATCCACGACGCGGAGTGCGCGGGGCTTCTCGGCAGGCAACTGCCCTGGGAAGCCCCCGCACTGCCGCGTTTTCGCTTGTGCTTTTGTGGTCTACAACTATTTACTTTTTAAGTTTTTTGTGGTATAATGACATGCAGCCAGTCCAAACTGGTCGCTGCGTCATGTATGTGGCGACTGATGTTTGGTGCTTGGTCATGGCTTTACTGCGAGGAAAGAGCGTACGGATTCGTATGCACGAGTACGGTAGTGTAGCCGTATGCTCTTTCACATCACAGTACAGCTTTGATCAAGCATCAGGTGTCGGGGCATCAACCCCCGCATACGTCACGCAGCGCTGTTTTCATCGAGTTCCACCGAGTAGAGAGGGGACACCATGTCCCGCAAGCCCAACCGGCTCAGCATCTTCGGCGCCATCGGCGTCATGCTGGTCGGACTCATCATGACGGCGTTCAGCGCCGCCAACGCGACCGGAGGCGGCCACCCGCCGCCGCCCGAGCAGTGCACCTACGAGTGGACCCGGTCCATCCCGCAGGAGCACACCGAGTACAAGTACTCCAAGACGATCCCCGGCACCGAGGGCGTCAAGGAGTACAAGTACAAGCAGAAGGTGGAGGACTCGCACACCGAGTACCGCTACCTCTACAAGAAGAAGGTGCGCGGCGACGTCTACAAGAAGAAGGGTGGGTGGACCGAGAAGGTCGGCACGTTCGACTTCGAGTGGTTCGAGGCTCCCACGTGGAACGGCGGTCCGCTGACCCACTGGGGCGCCTGGGGCTACGACGACGAGACGGAGCAGGCCGGGCCTCACAGCTCGACCAGCAACTCGTACGACGTCGACGGCAAGACGTACTTCAAGAAGTCGACGTACTACACCTACTTCAAGACCGACCAGGTCGACTCGCGCGAGGTCAGCGACGGCTTCCACTGGGAGTACTCCGAGTGGACGACCGACGTCCTGACCGACCCGTGGATCAAGATCGACGAGCGCTGGAAGGTGGAGCCGACGCCCGAGCAGACCGTCTACTACAACGACGGCAACTGGACGACGGACACCCCTGGCGACCCGTGGGTCGAGATCGACAAGCGCGTGGTCCAGGACGACCCGATCGTCCAGGGTCCGGTGCGGTCGGCTTCCGAGCCCGACCGTGGCGACTACCCCAACGTGCCGTGGACGAAGATCCCCGGCACCGAGGAGTGCCCGGTTCCGCCGGCCGGTGACCTGAAGTTCGAGCCCGGCTGCGAGTCGGTGACGATCTACGCGCCCGAGGGCATCGCGCCCGAGGACGCCACCGTCGTCATCAAGCTCGACGGCGCCACCGTCGAGCCCGGCACGCACCCGCTGTCGGTGGGGCAGCACACGCTGAAGCTCTACGTGAACAAGACGAAGGTCGACTTCGAGAAGTTCACCGTGGAGGCGTGCAAGGTCCCGCACGAGGGCACGTCGACGTTCAGCTACACCTGCACCACCCTCACCGTGGAGGCGCCCACCGGCGTGAAGCCGGAGGACGCCGACTACCAGTACACGCTGGACGGCGAGGACATCGAGGTGGGCGCCATGCCCATCTCGGCGGGTCAGCACACGCTCGACCTGGCGGTGGACGGCGAGACCGTCGACTCCGACACCTTCACGGTCGAGGAGTGCCCGGTGCCGGCAACGGCGCAGGGCGGCTGCCAGGAGGTCAGCGTGACGTCGCTGGTGGAGGTGAGCCTCGAGGCCTACCTCTACCCCGCGATGGACGAGGAGCCGGTGAACAGCATCACGCTGGCGCCGGGTGAGACGATCACGTTCACGAACGTGGACTTCTCGCCGGCGTACATCCGCGTGAAGGGTGGCAACATCGACACGTGGCTGGACCCGGTCGAGGTGGAGCAGGAGTGCGGCACGACGCCCACGCCGACTCCCACTCCGACCCCCACGCCCACGCCGACGCCCACCCCGACGCCGACTCCGACCCCTGAGCCGCCGTCGAGCACGCCGACGCCCTCGGCGCCGCCGACCGACATCACCGAGCTCCCGGACACGGGCGTGGTGGTGAAGGCCGCACCGGCCCCGAAGGCCGAGGCGGCCCTGCCGTCGACGCCGGCCGGTGGCATGAACCCGTTCATGCTGCTCGGCATCGTGCTGATGGCGGCAGGTGCCGTCGCGGTCGTGGTGCTCGTCGCTGCCCCCGGGGCAGCTCGTCACCGCGGCTGACCCCGAGAAGCAGTACCAGCAGTACCTGTAGTACAGGCTGCACCCTTCTACCAAGGGCGTGAGCTGATGTGAAGGAGCCCGGCTCCTGCCCCACCGCATGGTGGGGCAGGGCCGGGACTCTTTTATATTGATATTATTTATATTTTATGTTATAATACTATGCAGACGGATACCTGATCCGTTAGTTCGACACAATCCGACACTTCCCCCCAATATGAGGAGACACCCGCAATGCGAACGATATCGAATCGCAAAGTCGGGCTCCTCGCAGGGGCCTTGGCTTTGCTACTTGCAGGCACTGTCCTGACGTGGTGGTCGTGGCAGCACCCGGTGACGCCGACTCACGATGGAGCGGATGCTCCGTCGCAGTCCTCATCGAGTGCTGTCATCGTGCCACCGAAGGTAGTGCCCGGCACGATCTTGACCGAGAAGCAGCTACCGCTGCCCGAAGTCTGCCAGACTCAGAGCACCGAGCCGTTCACGCTGAAGAGCGTCGAGCTGTTCGGGGTGGGTCGCTACGACGTGAAGGGTGGGCCGTTGCAGCCCATCTACGACGCACAGGGCAACGTGATGGGCTACACGCTCTACGTTCCCGAAGGTGGCAACCCGAGTATCTTTGGCTGGGACACGTCTCGGGGCAAGGTGGGCGAGACCTCGATCGTGCGTCTGACCGCGCACACCTGGAACAACCTCGACACCGCCCTGGGCAACGTTGCCAAGCGTACGCTGCACCGCGAGAGCCTGATTGTGCTCCGAGGTGCCAAACCGCGCGAGGTGATCTGCTTCCGCGTCAACTCCGTCATGAACGTGAAGGAGCACGGCGCACCCGCCAAGAAGGAGAAGGCGATCGCGCGTCTCAACGGGGCTCGCCCCGACGACAACGCTGCGATCGTGGTGTGTTCGGGGCTACGCCTTGCCCCGGGGGTCTACACCAAGCGCACCATCTTCTTCGCGACCAAGGTGTGAAGTGATCGGAGTCCAACTCTACCCCCGCGTGCCGACTGGCGCGTGGGGGTCACTTCATTTTATGACGAAAACTTAACTAGGGTATAATATAGACACATTACAAAGTAAGGAGGAGATCATGCGTCTAACAAACCGTCGTCGTGATACACAGAAACATCGAATCCAAAAACTTAGTAAATCTAACACATTCAGATTGGGAAGCCTGACAGCACTCGGCCTCTTTGGCGTGATGCTTCTAGGTACTACCGCGCAAGCAGCCAACACGTGCGTCAGTATTGTTCACCGTGCAAAGAACAATAACTACCCAGAAGAAACCGTGCCTGCCATCAAAGCAGCGACCAAATGGAAGTGGGGAGCCGAGCTAGACGCCCGTATGACCAGCGACTGCAAGGTAGTAATGGTCCACGATAATACACTAAAGCGAATCATTGATGACCCAGCCAGCCCCTATAACGACTGGCGACCAGAAGAGCACACACTGTCAGAACTACGTCAGGTACGGCTACCTGGAGGCTATAAAATAGCTACCGTTAGAGAAGCTATTCAGGCAGCAAAAAACTATACGAAATATATAAACAACGCGAAGTTGATGATAGAGATTAAGGACTGGCAAGAGTTTGGCGACAGGTGGCAGAGCTGTGGCCTACAGGAAGTAAAGGATTGGATTACGTACTACAGTATGGCTGGACGAGTGTTCCTGGGTGGATCACCTGGCGCGACCAACTATATACAAGCAACCTATCCTGGACAAAAGGTGTTCTGGCGACCTGACCCAGATGATACTCCTACAAAAGCACTGGTAGAGGCTGAAGGCTACAAACTGGTAGAGTTACCAGAAGAGCTGTATAGCTATTACACTCAGCTGTCAGAAATACAAGGACTGACTGTAGCGACACGAAACGTATGGAATACAAACGATGTCGCACTGGCATATTCATACGGCTTTAGGGCATTCCAGACAAACTTCGGTGGAACAGTAAACAATTACTGCAATAGCCAGCAGAACTAATCGTTTGCCTAAAGAAAATAGCGCTCTACATTCTGGGGCGCTATTTTGTTACGTTAAATCGAAATTCTACCACGTCATCTGGCTGCATCACGTAGTCTTTACCTTCGGTGCGGAGCTTGCCGGCACTTTTGGCGGCTGCTTCGCTGCCAGCGGCTATTAGGTCTGGGTAGGCGACTACTTGCGCGGCTATAAAGCCTTTTTCAAAATCACCGTGAATCACCCCGGCGG
>JAUIII010000023.1 GCA_030431855.1 bacterium | reverse complement strand
GCTCATTTCGCTCCAATTGGGTACAATCACTTTTCCCGCCAGCATACAATTACCCACGTATATAATTACGAGCCAACTAAGTGCAAAAAGTATAAGCGACATACCATCCATTCTGTCTACTATACCGTATCTTTTGGGCTAAAATTACTCGGTTTATTGATTGATTACCGAAAACGAGGCATACTAGTAATGCTTTTATGAAAAAACAAACAAAATGGCTATTAGTTGCGTTTGCTGGTGCTGCGTTGGCGGCGCCAAATCCTATGGTGATTCATCTTGTTTCTGAAGATATAGACCCCTATATGCTAAATGTTGTCCGGTTTTTGCTTGCTGGGTTGGTTTTCTTGCCGTTTCTATTAAAAGACCTGCGGGCTATTTTACGCAGAGGCAAAAAGGGCCTCAAGTGGCTGCTGATTGCCACTGCTTCTCTGGTTGTGGCCGGCACGACATACACGATGGCTCTTGCACAGGCACCCGCTAGCTATATTGCACTATTTGGGCTTGTTTCCCCTGTTATGATAGTGGCGTTCGCGTCACTCATTATGCGGGAGCGCATTAGCAAGCGAGCATTTTCTGGCGTCGTAATAGCTGGTATGGGCGCATTCATATTAGCCGCAGTGCCTCTACTCGCTACCAATAAAGTCGAGTTACAAATTTACCCCCTCGCGACATTTCTAGCTGTCGTTTCAGCCATAGGCTACCCATTTTATGTGGTTGCTGCGAAAGAAGTGACTCGTTTTCGCATACACGTATTCTCGGTTATTTCGTTCTCTAGCCTCGCCACCAGCCTGGCAAGCCTTGGCATTTGGTTTGTCGCAACAGATCGCTCACTACCTGAGCCAACGCCCGTAATGCTCCTTGCCCTACTCTTTATGGGAGTCGTTGTACTCGGCATTTCCCGGTCGCTCTCATTTTTCAGCTACAAACACCTTACCTCCCCTGTTCTTAGCACTATGTTTTACCTCGAATCACTGCTGGCAGTCATGCTGCCAGTAGTATTGATCGGTGAAAAAGTGTCTTTCGAAATGCTGATAGGCGGCTTGCTAATTATGCTAGGTGTCTATGTTTCGGGGCACCATATTCGCATCCACCCACATCATCACGTTATGAAACCATAGTTTCGGCGAGCAACTAAGCTTATGGTTTTGACAGTGAGTATTGCTTTTTATTCTATTTTGTGATATAATTAACAAGTTGTAGAGCCTACGAGAGGATACCCAATGTCCGCATCCGCAACGCCCACGGCAGCCGTCATGCTCGACGAAGACTTCATCGAGCGAGTGCGGCTGGCCACCCAGTTCGAGGGACACGACGAGATCGTGCTCCTCGACAACATGCGTCTGGACCCGTTCCGCGACTTCGTGCGCCGGCGGTTCGCCAGCTGCATCGTGGAGAACCCGCACCTCCTCGGTGACCCCGACAAGGTGATGGAGCTCCTCACGCTGTACCACGAGTACCTCGCCCTCGGTCGCCAGGCCGGTGTGCGCATGGAGCTGTGAGGCAGCACGAGCTGCGGGGTGGTGGTTCGGCGAGCGCCGAATCACCCCCCGAGCTCGGGAACACGCTGTATGATTTCACTCGCGCAGTTGCGCGTTTTATTTTTGCAATATAAACCGATATGCTTGACTTTGGAACTTATTTAGGTTATGATTAAGGTAGTTTTACGTATTCCTTACCTAAAATTCGGATGAATGCTCACTTCTATTAGCCTAGCGATTCATCACTTGATGAACTGAAAGGCATCTAAAAAACATGTATAAAAAACGACCCAATAACGGGAATCGTGGTTCTGCTGCGCGGCCAAACCGTGGCCCAAACAGCTCGAACCGCTCAAACAACAACCGTCGCCCAAATCGTGGTGGCAATCGCTCTGGCGGAAACCGTGGTAAAAGCGGTAGCCGTGGCAAGCAATTCATTCACGAATCGAAATTTATCAACCGTGACGTGGTGCAGCCAACTGCAGAGGTAGAGGCACACACCCCTACCCACGCCAGCTTTACCCAGTTTCCGCTCGTAGCACCGCTGCAGAAAAATCTAAGTAGCTTGGGCTATGAAACTCCCAGCGCTATTCAAGACCAGACTATACAGCTGGGGCTCGATGGCAAAGATATTATTGGCCTGGCAAACACCGGCACGGGTAAAACCGCGGCCTTCTTGCTGCCTATTATCAATCGTCTGTACCGCCAGCGTGTGCAAGGTTCTGTGCTAATCATGGCGCCAACTCGCGAGCTGGCCGACCAGATAGACCAAGAATTCCGTAAATTCGCCCGCGACATGAAGCTGTATTCTGTACTACTGGTGGGTGGAGTGAATATCAACCCACAGATGCGTGGCCTTCACCGCCGTCCGCATGTGATTATTGGCACGCCCGGTCGTATCAAAGACCACATCGAACGTGGCTCGTTAACCCTGATAAATGTTAATACATTCGTGCTCGACGAAGCTGATCGTATGCTAGACATGGGCTTTGTAAATGACATCCGCCAGATTGCATCGTTCTTGCCTGCGCAGCGCCAAACCATGTGCTTTAGCGCAACCTTTAGCGACGCCGTGCGCAAAATTACCGACGATTTTATGGTAGAGCCTCAGCTCGTATCTGTGAAAAAGGCTGAAACTAGCGACCACATACACCAAGACGTGGTGCACTATAGCGACAACCAGCATAAAAAAGACCTGTTGCTGTCGCTACTCGCAGATGACGCATTAGAAAAAGTAATCATCTTTGGCGAAACCAAATATGGTGTACAGCGCCTGTCTGACACAATCGAGAAAAAGGGCATTAGCTCGCGAGCTATTCACGGCAACAAATCTCAGGGGCAAAGGAACCGCGCTCTGGCAGATTTCAAAACGTCAAAAGCTCGTGTACTCGTAGCTACCGACGTCGCCGCGCGTGGCCTCGACGTACCAAATGTCAGCCACGTGATCAATTTCGACACGCCTACCACCTACGACGACTACGTCCACCGCATCGGCCGAACAGGCCGTGGTGGTAAGGTAGGTGCTGCGCTGACTTTTGTGCAGAAGAGATAGTTTCACTACCGTATTTCCTTTTTCACTAGGGTATACTGAGTTCATGCTACAACGAAAAGCTCGTTCACAGCTGACTAAACGCCTTGTACCACTATATGCTGCGGTATTTCTGCAAGGTTTTGTACTTTGGTACGCCACCGAGAAACTTTTCATGACCAGCATTGGTTTCGATGCGGCAACTATTGGCGTGATGGTCGCGCTGTATTCTGCGGTTATTTTGCTGACTGAAACACCATCCGGTATTCTGGCTGACAGGTGGAGCAGAAAAGGTGTCGTAATAGTTGCGGCAATCTCACTTGCGCTCAGCGGAATTATTGGTGGACTCAGTACAAATATTCCTATTTTTCTGGTTTCTGCCTGTTTTTGGGGTTTGTATTTCTCGCTATATTCAGGCACGTACGATTCAATTCTTTACGACACGCTGCTCGAGGAAACAGGTAAATCTGAAGGCTATGAAAAGCTCCTTGGTACGGCGCATTTCTTCGATGGGTTTGCGCTCGTACTTGGCTCTATTTTAGGTGGTATAGTTGCTGAATTGATTGGTCTACGCGAAACATACTTTTATACCGCGCCCATAGCCTTACTCTCTATCATTGCCCTCCTGAGCTTTAAAGAGCCGAAGCTACACAAGCAAGAAGTTGCTTCACCTATACTGCTACACATAAAGGAAACTTTGGGTGCCGTACTACAAAAAGGTACACTAGCATATATCGTAGCTGTACTTGTACTTACTAGCTTGTCTACATTTATCGTGCTGGAATTTAGCCAGGTATGGCTGATCGCACTTGCTGTGCCATTGATTTTGTACGGCCCCATCAATGCAGGAATCTTAGCTGGCTATGGTTCGGCTGGTGCGCTTGGTCGACACCTGCAGTTGCAAAAGAAAAGTACATTATTTACCGTTTTGGCATTAGCCATTATTTCGTCAATCATACTCGCTGCGTCTAGTAATATTATCCTCGTCGTAGCTGCGCTGATTGTTATTACCATCACATTCACACTGATTACTATTGCATTTACAAAGCTGCTACACGACTCTCTACACTCGAAAATCCGCGCTGGTGCCGCATCGGCGGTTAGCTCTATTGGACGAACGTTGATCATTCCTATCGTGTTGGTATTTGGGTACGTTAGCAATCAGAGCAGTATTTTCAGTGCATCGTGGATTTTAGTCGGGCTGCTTGGGTTTATTGGGGTATTTGCGGTGATGAGTTTTACAAAGAGCCATAGATAAGGCATTTTGAAGGTGACACTACTTCTTATAACTACGCATTAAATAACTTTTGAGTATTCCTAACAACTAGTATTTGAGATCTGAGCTCTACTTTTTCGTCTTCATTCAACTCACCAGCATGATCCAAGAGCCTGTTCTTAGCCTCGTTATCTAGCTGTTTGATTCGCGCTGGGTTACGTGTTGGTTTTTTGAGTTGGTCGGTATTCCGATCATGTAGTATTACGATTCTTTTACTAGAAAGTCTTAACCAGTCTGCTATCTGTCGCCACAAATATTCATCCGTTGAACCGTACGATGTACCGTATATTACTATGATGTCACTATTATTTATGATACTCGTGGTTGTACTTATTCTATCATCATTCATTGACTGTAGCAGTCGGGGCTTGATCAGATTATCTCTCCCTTCACCATCTAACGCAGGAGATATTTGAGATTCATTACTGACACCCATCGCGATATATTCAGATAACTGACCGTGCGCGTGGTGTACACGTCCAATGTTTACACCATTGCGTTTACTAGAATTCCTTAAAGGATACAGCATTCTTTCGAGCGTGTTCGTATAGTTCAATGTTATGAAATTAGCGTCATATGCTAAACTTTTCAGTAAGCTTCCTATGCGTCTTGCGGACTCTCCTAGGAGACCACTGTAGAAGTCACTGTATCCCATTATGTATGTGCTCACCGTGTCGATAGATTTTTCGTCTTGATCATGGAGATAGTCGCCAAGATCTTCTAGAACTTCGTCGAATGCTGTAAATAATTTCTCCGAAGTCTTAGCTCTATCGGCCTCACCAGATTCCTCAACGATTTGCGTGTGCTCGCCTAAAGCTGACTCAAAATCCGACCATGTTTCTGGATCATCTGTGATGGCCTGGTATATTTGATTTGCCTGCTTTGGTTTCTTTGTCTGTATATGCTCATAGAAGTCTGTGTATTTAGTACTCAGACCTTGAGAAAGGTCTAGACCATTACCGACAATAAACGTCACCTTCATATGATACCTCTATTAAACAATGAACTAATTCTAGCATATTCTCTAGAGGTGAATAAAATGCTCGTGTGATTCATCGGAATAACTGCCTCTGGCATTCAGTATTTGGCGCTCAAGGCTCCAGCGCTTTGATGGCATATCTACATCAGAACTGCATTAACAAACCTCAGCTGCGAAGATCTCGTGTATACAGGGTTTGCCGTACCCCTGCAATTGGAGCGCCAGTACGACGCGTGCTTGTGAACCCATGGCCTATCAAAATCGGCACCGCGGGGTCATTATCTGTTGCAGAAACCAAAATTTGCACTAGCTCTTCACTGGCCTCACGTGTAGCATGCCGAGCCAATGTTGTAAGAATCTGGTTTCTTCGCGCAGGCGAAAGTGCGTGCTCCGCAGAAAGCTGAAATATTCCGAGTGGTCTGTCTGGTCTATGATAATTACCAACTAGAGTTCTGGCCCGGTTTATAACTTTACCAACACCACGGCTGAATGGTGCATCATCTGCACGATTCCACTCTGATAATTTCAGAACTCCATCTAGAGAACCATCCAGCCATGCGCCCATATACGCAAGGTATGTCAGCTCTTCTCCTGTCCGCACACCACGCTCTAAGCTGTCTAGCTGCCCGTCAACCAGCTCGTCAGACCCGGGGTCTGCAATTTTTCTTGCTTCTTCTTCTGGCAAACCAAGGGTGT
>JAUIII010000022.1 GCA_030431855.1 bacterium | reverse complement strand
AGCTGTGAAACTCAAGGTCGCGCAAAATATCGGCCACCTTTTGCAGGTCACAGTCGTTTACATCTGCCACGTCCCACTCAAGCTCCACCGGCGCATCGGTCCAGATGCGTGCAATTTCTTTGCTCAGATAGGCGGAATCTTTGCCCGCTTCTAGTTTCTTGCGAATACTTTCTTTGATATCATCTAGGTGTTCGTACACGCCATCGAGCGTTTTGTAATCTTGCAGTAGCTGTATACCGGTCTTTTCGCCAATGCCGGGTACACCAGGGATGTTATCTGACGAATCGCCCTTTAGCGCCTTTAGATCCAGGAACTGGTCGACGCCGAGGCCATATTTTTGTTCAAAGTTTTCTGGGTTGTATAATTCAATATTTGCGAGGCCTGATTTTAGTGCATACACATGCGTCAGCGGGCCAACGACTTGCAGCATGTCTAGGTCACTGGTCAGCAAGCACGCTTCGATCCCTTTTGCTTCCGCTTGTTTGGCAAATGCGCCCATAATGTCATCTGCCTCATAGTCATCTACTTCGTATAGTGGCCAGCCAAAGGCATCTAGCAGTTCATGCAGTATGGGTATTTGTTCATAAAAGTCTGGTGGTGCTGGTTTACGCCCTGCTTTGTACTCTGGGTACAGCTCGCGGCGTTTTCGTATATTGGTTTTCGGTTTATCCCACGCGACTGCCACATAATCAGGCTCGAGCTTTTTGATCAACTCTATCGCGAGTGACGCGAAGCCAAATACCCCACCCGTAGGCACGCCATTTTTCGTAGAAAGCCCTGGCATGGCATAGTAGCCTCGATAAAATATCGACTTGCCATCTATCACCGCCAAACGTTTGGTCATAGTACTAGTATAGCCTAGGTAATGGTTTTATAGAGCGCTCGCAGTACTTCTTGTACTATTTCTTCACGTGGCCGATTATCCCTGCGACCAATGTCTCTACATACTTCTTTGAGTGATTTTGGTGTGACTTCTTTGTGCGATAAGCGTCCACCATCTGCATACTGCCGCTCCCAACCTAGCAACGCAAATACTGCACGACGTTGGTCAACGTACAAACCCTTCTTTTGCAGCATTGGGTCAGTAAAAGTGTTCACACATCGTTTTATTTGCGTACGTGCAATCAAGACGTCGTCTGCTGTCGCATGAGCATCTAAGCCTAAAATGATTCGTATGCCTGCTTCGTTGCCACCCATCTGTACGAAAATTGCCACAAAATCTTCCTCTGTTGTAGGCGGGCCATCTTCAGGGCTGGCTTCCAAAGAGTGAAGGCCTGGGATCTCTAGTCTACTCAACCCTGCCATGGAACCTCGACCAAGCTTTCGAGTACCAGTAGTCCGTTCCGGCACGGTTTTCTCTGGTTGTCGTGACGTTGTATTTAAGGGCCTTACAATTACTACTGACTCGTATCCGTCAGGTGGATTAGGTAGCACTTCTGTCTCTACAGCTAACTGTCTCATTCCAACTTTTAGTGTGCGTGCGATGTTATGAAGTCCAGCCTTTAAACTATCTTCGCCACAAAGTTTCGCGATGGTTTTATCATCAAAGCCAGATAGATGAAGTTGCAAAGAAATACGCTCGTTATCGTCGAGTCCAGCAATTATTGAAGCAAAGTCTTCAGGAGCGATATCGATGTCCCACTTTTGCATAAGATTGGTAAATAATTGCTCGTCAGGAATCTCACCACTTGGTTGTTGCCACCATGCAAACAGCTGGTTTGCTGCATCTACGTCAAAGCTTGGTATTTCAGACGCTCGCTCTGCCACCATTGTTATACCAGTCTTGGTGCACCTTCTGCCGTAAAGGCGACTTGCAGAGGGCTAGGTCCGCCACGTTCCATGGTAGAACCACCACGCTCCAAGCGACGCTGCAGTTCAGCGGCTAGCTTGCGCAGTCCGCTATATAGCGACATTTCTATCACTCTATACTCGGTAGGGTTGTTTACTTTGCTAAGCTGCTCTGATAACGGTATTGGACTTGGCTCTACAGAAACAACGCTGCCAAAACCAATACTATAGCCGAGGAGTCGCTGCACACGGATACGCTCTTTGTCATCAAGTACAGCCGATGCTGTTACTAAGTCGCCAGCGATGTCCTTCATTTTCTTCAAAATCATCTCTACCGCCATGTGCTTGTTCTCTTGCATCCTCCCCCTGTTTGTTGGGTCAACCATTGCTTCAAATGATGCTGCAAGCGCAGAATCAAATTCACAAAGGTCCGCGTAAATACGAGCAATCTGTACATGTTCTTTTTCTTCTTCTAACGAGCGTTCTCCACGAGGTTCCGGTTGCTGCTCTGCCTCTTCGGCAGTTTCTTCCTCATCATCTTTGAAAACTTCTCCGACAATAGCTTCAACATCAGAAGCAGGCGTATCATCTTCATCGCTTCCTGATACTTCTGATTCATCTGTATCGTCTTGATGTGGCGGATTTTCAATTGGTTTCAGTATAGTGTGAACAAACCACTGACTAACTGCTCCCCGGGTCGTTCCGTCAGCTTCGGCTATCTCGTTTTGGTCTTGTCCTGCCAACCTACGCATTACCCTGCTACGGGCCGTGATGATCTTACCGCTTCTTGTCTTTGTGACTGCTGGATTATTCGCCTTGGTAAGTATGATATCAGTTAATTCGCTTATAGATGTCTGTTCTGGGTCTATGCGTTCGCCTAGAAGCCTCTGCGCCCAACTAATACCCCTTTTTCCGAGTTCTAGCTGAGGCTCGCCAGACAAGTCATCTCCAGTAGGTTCATCTGACTCTCCAAACGTAAAGTCGTCAAGTGCATGAGAGTCGTCGGTATCGCTAACTGGTTCTGCAGCGTCTGCACTTCTGACGTCAGTCGATTCCTCGTATACGCTAATCTCAGTATCATGTGGGACTGCGCCGTACTGCTCTAATAGTTCTACCGCCCGCACTAAGCCTTGCTTCACTGCACGAGCATCACGTTTCGGCATACTGTCTATCGCCGTACGAAGTGATGTGACATCAAGGCCTAAAAATCTTCGTACCACTTGTGTCGTGAGCGCTTGTTGACGTAGCGCTCGGTTATCAATTGCTGCCTGTTGTGCTTCTGTTAGTTCACCAATACTGTCCGCCATCTATATTCTCCCTGAAGTTTTCTACCATTATACCCTCTGTTCTAAATATACAAAGCATTAGTGGGTTCAGGGATACAATTTTGCCAGTGCGCTCGATATGCATGCATACACGTCGTCTTGTACCACTTGACGCGGCGGACGGGCTGCTGAATCTCTGCTTGCGCTGCTGTTTTCAAGGTGTGCGATCAGCTGATCAATAGAGGCATAGCGGGCGTTGCCATATAGTACCCTACCTGCGATTGGTGTCACTAAAAAGCGTAAAAACTCTTTACCTTGAATCTGTTGCGGCGTACGAAATGTATCGGTGCTGGCTTCCTGAATATCTCGGCGTAGCTTTAGGCGAATAGCTTTTAGTGCAGCCAGGCGTGCCTCACGCGTGCCGTTAGAGTGTTGCAAACCTAGCAGCAACATAAGCTGTGCAGTGTCGTCATTTGTTAGGCGCCCACTTTCTACCAGTGCGTCAATTTGGACTCTCAGTTCGTCAATAGGATGGTGCTCGACCTTGTTGCGCGTAGATAGCTCGTGCAGCTGTTCCCTGTTTTGTTTAATATGGCGCACACCATCGGTCGCAACCTCGTATATCCACCCGGGTGAATTACCCGTGATGCCATTTTCATTCATGTATGTTTCAATACTCAGCAGCGAGCCCCCTTTTAGAAAGTCGAACACAAACGCCACCTGCGCCAATTTCATTTTCCTCTCGCTTTCATCCAGGCCTTCATCGCTGTAAATGGCTTCAAGTGCTTGTGAAATCACAAAGCCAATCATATCGTCACCGTCAAATTGAATCCCAGTCTCTTCCCGCAGTGATGTATTAAAATTCCTGCCACTGCGAATACGTTTGAGAAACGCCGCCTTGCGCCCTGCAATGAGTTCTTCATTTGTCATACCCCTATAATTCCAGGCTGTTGGCTAGTTTACAAGCAAGAGCGTTATGATTATGGAACGAGCGAACCATCATCTTGAGTCGACAGCTTGCGCGCAACCAGGCTACCGCCGTGCATAGTCCAAAAGTTGTGTGGCAGTATAGGAACTTCTATAAAGTCCGTGTTCGGCGAACCAGCGGTCGGGGTTACTTCGCACTGGAATGTCAGCGTTGCCGCCTCTATCAGTGTTGGCGCGGTAAATGTCCGTGTGTTCCCACTACCGCTAAGAGTAACGAGCTCTCCGCCCACCTGTGACCAGTTGTAGGTATAAGGTCCGGTTGCTCCTGTCGCCGTTGTAGTAAGGGTAATCGTATCGTCTGCCTCTGGACTTGCAGGGTCTGAATCGATAGTCACGTTTAGTGCCGTTTGCTCGTCTGGTATAGCCGCTATCTCTGTATCAGTATCCGCGCGTAAATGGTCAAGCGAAAATATAGCGTCTCCGCTTCCAGCCGTGTACCCCATACGTAAACTGTCCATTTGTGTGGCTGTCGTAGAAGTAGCTACACCTATTCCAGAATCGTATACGTTGCTTGCCGCACGGTCATAAATTTTAAGCCGTGCACCCGTTGCACTTCCTGGCTCAAAGTAGACAGATACCCAATACCACTCTGTCGGAGTCAGAGCACTAGAGGAAGTAAAACGCGTTACCAAACCATCCCGTAGTTGGATAGTGCCGTCTGTTTGAATTCTTACGGTAAACGCAATCGCGGAGGTTCCCGCTTGTTGTACGTTACAAATGGTCGTGATAGCCGTAGGTAATGCCCCTAGCCGCAACGCAAATCCATACCATGCAGCTGTCTGAGCCGTATAATCCACCCGATAGGTTTTCACAGCGCCACCAGTTACATCAACATGCATCGCCAATGAACCCTCGTATGGGTTTTCTACAAATGTGGCATCTGGCCCAGCGCCCGTAATTGTATTAAATATCGTGCTGGTGCTTTCTAACGGGTCACCGTCTGCACCGTTTTCAAAATCTTCCCTTAGCTCTGTTATCTCTGTAGAGCTGTATGATGGAGGGCCAACTTCATCGGTATCATCTGCCAACATACGGTCTATCGAATATGTGCAGTCGCCTGTTGTGGCCAGTAATCCGACGCGTAGATTGTCCATGGCTGTCGCAGCGGTAGAAGTTGCTGCTCCATTGCCTGAATCATACACCAGCGATGAGCCAGCATCGTATATTTTTAGTCGCGCACCTGCTGCATCGCCTGGCTTGAAGTGAACAGACACCCAATACCAATTGCTACTAGAAAGTACGGGCGAAATAAACCTAGAGGTCAAGTTGTCTCGGAGTTGTACGGTGTTATCCGTCATTAGCCGAATGGTGCACGCTAGCGTCGTACCCTGAAATGCTTGATAGATGGTTGTTGTAGCTGTAGGAACGGTATCGATTCGAAGCGCAAAACCAAACCAGATTTCACTTTGTGATGAGTGGTCTACCCGATAAGATTTTACCACCCCGCCGGTGGTCGTCATCTGTGCAGCTAAACCACCTTCAAAACTAGTATCTACAAACATAGCGTCGGGGCCCGCACCCGAAATCGTATTGAATATAGTATTCCCAGTGCTGAGGGCCGCTCCGTTCGACCCGCTCTCAAAATCCTCGGTAAGTGCTGCTATAGTTGCCATTATGGCTCCGTCGTGTATGGTGTTGTTAGTGATAAGTCGCGTAGTGTGCGGTACTTCTCTAGCTGGAGTTCAGTCATTATAGAGCCACCTTCATCTACCAAGCCCTTGCTATTCGTACCGTTGTAAGCCGGATAGCTGTCTGGAATCAGTCGCCAGTCCCACTTGCTGTTCGCGAAACTGTTGAAGTACATTGTGATGGCCCACACATCACGTCGAGCCATTATTACGTCAAATACGGCTTGCATCTCCACATCTGTTGTTGTGCCGAACTCACCACAACCAAGTGCAACTGTACCCCCACAGGAGTCTGCCCAATCTATAAATCCAGCAATCTTTACTGATGTTCTGTCTGCATTGGCGGGGTAACCACCAGGGTTGTCTCTGTCGCCATTTGGTGGTTCGGGATCATAAAAATCTCCTAAGAGTATCGAACCATTTTGCTCAAACACAT
>JAUIII010000021.1 GCA_030431855.1 bacterium | reverse complement strand
TCCTTCATTTTACGTTTGATTTCCATGGCAGCAGTGGCGCCAGCAAAATTTGCGCCGACAACGACTACTTTTTTCATGAGAGCCCCCTTGTTTTTGTGGGTTATATTGTACTTTTATTGTATACCTGTCAGTAAGCACATGCAACAACGGTGGCGTATCATGAACAAAAATGCTAGACTATGTATAGTTAACCAGACATTATGTTTATAAGAGACAAGCAACATACCGTTACAAATACAGTTCGCGAGGCACGCCGCCAGAGCGGGCTTACTCAGGATGAGTTGGCAGAAAAGGTGCAGGCAACGAGACAGACGATTATTGCGATAGAAAAGGGAAATTATGTGCCGAGCGTGCTACTAGCATTGAAGATCGCTCACGTGCTACAACAGAATGTAGAGGAGATTTTTAGCTATGAAAAAATATAAAAAACTGCTGGATATTGTACTGCTGCTGGGCTTGTTTATTCTGACTCTCGTGAATATTGCTCCCAAATCTGTGGTGATGCCTTCAAGCGCGCAAATGGCACTAACCACAGTGGTGCTGATATTGTTAGCGGGATTTGTCGCGTTCTTGTGGCGCGAAAAGCCCGCAGACGAACGTGAGCTACAAAACCAAGCCGATGCCAGCCGATACGCCTATATTGTAGGCTGCATTACCTTAATAGTCGCGCTTATCGTGCAAACCAACCAACATTCACTAGATGTCATTGTGCCGATTGCCCTGTTTTTGATGGTGTCAACCAAAGTTCTTGTACAACGGCTCAAAGACGAATAATGTAAAACCAACTTGACATTTTACACATCGATTACTAGACTGGATAGTAGATAACCTAATAGGGAGATACGTATGAACAAAAAACTGGTAGCAATAATCGTAGCTGTGGTAGCGGTACTCGCTATAGGTGGTGGCGCCTGGGCATTGATGCAGAATCAAACAAGCTCGACCACAAGCGACGACGCCATGATGAAAAATGAAACAACATCAGATGATGCTGTAAAAGATGACGAATCGATGGAAAAAGATGGAGCAATGACTGATGAAGCGGCAATGAGCGAGCACGGCAGCTATGTTACACTGGCCGACTACAATGGCAATAAAAGTAAATATGCTGATAGTACCAAAGTGTACTTTTTCCACGCGCCATGGTGTCCAGTATGCAAAGAGTTTGACGAAAAAATTACTGCAGATGCAGGCTTGGTACCAACGGGCGTAACTATCATTAAGACTGACTTTGATAGCGAAACAGACTTACGCCAAAAATATGGCGTTACCTACCAACACACATTCGTACAAGTCGATGACAGCGGCGAACTAGTAGACAAGTGGACCGAAAGTGACCTCGACACAGCGTTAGCAAAGATAAAGGTGTAATAGACCGTGTTGGTTGCTGTACTCTCTTTTCTCGCGGGCATACTGACTGTTTTTGCCCCCTGTGTACTTCCCTTGTTGCCCATTATTCTAGGCGGTAGCTTTGATGCGCGCGATCAGGATAGGCGCCGACCCTATATCATCACTGCCAGCTTGGTTGCGAGCCTCGTACTATTTACCATTTTGCTAAAAGCATCCACGGTGCTCATAGGCGTTGACCCGCATGTGTGGCTGTATGTTTCTGGTGTCATTGTGATCGCGCTTGGGCTGTTCATGCTTTTCCCAGAAGCATGGGCTAGGGTGATGTTGTTTGTTGGCTTTGAGCAGCGCTCGCAGGAGCTTCTGGGCAAAGCAGGCAGAAACAAGAGCAAGGTCTGGTCTGCCGTACTAACGGGCGCGGCCCTGGGCCCTGTGTTTAGCAGCTGCAGCCCTACCTACGCATGGGTAATCGCGACTGTATTACCGGCGAATCCTGCGCTGGGCGTGGTGTACTTGGCTATCTACTGCTTAGGGCTCGCCATCGCGCTACTTGCCATCGCGCTACTGGGCCGAAGGCTGCTTGCTAAAGTGAAATGGGCAGCAAATCCAAAAGGTTGGTTTCAGCGATCGATGGCAATTTTGTTCATTATCGTTGGGCTATTTATCATCACTGGCTGGGACAAGCAGGTACAAACGTGGCTTGTTGATAAAGACTTTTTGAACTTAATCAGCTTAGAAGAGAAACTCGTACCTACCAATACAAAAATTGAGCAACGGCCCGATGCAAAGACAGCGTTTAACGTGACGCCATACAAAGCGCCTGAACTTCGCGACATAGACGCTTGGATCAATAGCGACGCGCAGAGCTTGAAAACGCTAGAAGGCAAGGTAGTGCTGGTGGACTTCTGGACGTATAGCTGTATCAATTGTCAGCGAACTCAGCCGTATCTAAACGAATGGTACAAAAAATATGCGGGTGACGACTTTGAAATTGTGGGCGTACATGCGCCAGAGTTCAGCTTTGAACGTGTAAAGGCAAATGTGGAACAAGCCGTTGGCGAGGCGTCTATTGCCTACCCAGTGGCGCTTGATAATAATTTCTCAACCTGGCGCGCCTATGACAACCAATATTGGCCGGCTAAGTACCTTATCGACAAGGATGGGTATGTGCGCTACACCCATTTTGGCGAAGGTGACTATAAAGAAACCGAAACGGCAATTCAGACATTGTTGGCGGAAAAAGGCTCGACTAGTCTTCCGGCCGTTGGCGCAGATGGTGACGTGCCTGCGGCAGTAGGGCAAACGCCAGAAACATATCTTGGCTATACGCGCGCGGACCGCTTTGCGAATACGAGCCAGTTTGCAGCAGACAAAACCGTGACGTATACGCTGAACACATCACCACGGAATCATCATTGGTCACTTGGTGGCGATTGGAAGATAGGCAAGGAGTCAGCAACGGCGATGCAAGATGGCGCTGAGCTTACGTTCACCGTATCAGCGAAAGATGTATATGTTGTGATGAATGGAGCTGATAGCACAGTAACGATAAAGCGCCCAGAATCGACAAGCTACGGCAAGGACGTGAATGATAAAGGAATTGTGAGGGTCGAAGAACCAACTCTATACCACATTGTAGATTTTGGCTCATTACAACGAAGCAGTACTATCAAACTTTCACTTCCGAAGGGCGTGAGTATACACGCCTTTACCTTTGGTAGTTAGCGCCGCATACGCTATTCTATAGGTAGATGACAAAAAAGTATCTACATCGCGGCTCAATAGCCGTTGTTGTGGCGGCGTTATTATGGAGCCTTGACGGTCTGCTGAGAACAAGCCTATACAGTCTGCCACCTGCAGTAGTGGTGTTTTGGGAGCACTTGCTTGGCTTCGCGATACTGCTGCCTATCATTATCTCAACATGGCGTGGCTTCGGAAAATTAACACGAAAACAGTGGGCGTCTGTTGTGTTTGTGTCGTTGCTCTCTGGAGCGGCGGGTACTATCTTGTATACGGCGGCGCTCGGCCAAGTACAATATATTCCGTTCTCCGTAGTCGTGCTATTACAGCAGCTGAACCCGGTGTTTGCGATTATAACCGCGGCGTTGCTACTAAAAGAACGACTGAGTCGCCAGTTTATTGTACTGACTGTCGTAGCGCTAGCCGGCGCCTACTTGGTGTCTTTCCCATCGCTCAGCGTCAATCTTGCAACCGGTAAAGGCACTCTTGTTGCGGCATTATTTGCAGTGGGGGCAGCAGCAGCGTGGGGTGTTGCAACAGCGTTCTCGAAATATGCACTGAAAGGAACATCATACCTGCACATTACGGCTGCGCGATTTGGTATTACACCAATATTTGCCTTGCTGTTCGTAGCTGCACTTGGCAATGGCTCTCAGCTATTCAACCTCACTTCAGCCCAATTTGGCACACTACTGCTCATCACCTTTTCAACAGGCCTTGTCGCGCTGTTAGTGTACTACTATGGACTACAAAAAATACAAGCGTCACACGCGGCAACACTAGAACTCGCCTGGCCGCTATCATCGGTGTTGGTGGGGTGGCTGTTTTTGCAACAAGGGCTAACAGTATCACAGTTGATTGGCGCACTGCTTCTGCTATTCGCAACCTACACAATAGCTCGATCTACGAATGATGATCAGTCTAGTGAAGCTGTCGCACAGCAGTGACGTCCGCGGTAATTTGTCGTATCACGGCTTCCTTGGATGCAAGGGGGAGGGATTGTCGTATAAACGTATTTAGCTGGAAGGTGATAGATGTGTCATATAGATTGCTACTAAAATCTAAAACGTGAATTTCTAATACATCACTACTACCGCTTTCAGAATAGCGTGGCCCAAAGTACAAAACCCCCGTGTACTGTTTGTTAGCAATAGTGACGTCCGCGCTATATACGCCTCGCGGGGTGCTGGGGGGCAAGATGGCAGGGTCTATATTTGCCGAAGGGAACCCTAGTGTTCTACCGATCTTATCTCCATGTATAACGACGCCACTATACTGATGTGATTCACGCTGAGTCATTTCCCTTATACTAAGTCATCTGTAAAATTCAGTAAACATCTGTTGTTTACATGGTACTTATGCTATTATGGTAGGTAACGAGAAGGTAATTTCAAGGAGAAAAACAACACCTATGGACAATACATCGTACCGTAGTAACCGCCACGCTACTCAAGCACAACCAGCCACGGCGTCTGAAGCACCCGAACAAAGTGAAGCTCCACGCCCAGCTAGTCGTTCAACCAAGCAATCTAAAAAGTCCGACAAAGGTGGTCTTCCGCTCAAGTGGATACTTGTTGCCGTTGCAGCTGTAGTAGTAATCGCTGGAGGATGGTATCTAATGCGCGCAGGTAGCGTCGCAGGTACAATTGATAACAGTAAACTACAAGCTGTGTTCTTTACCAATGGCCAAGTATACTTTGGCAACCTAAAAGTAGTAAACAATGAGTATATGAAGCTCACAGACATCTACTATCTACAGGCTAAAACAGCTAGTGAAAAAGATAACCCGCAACAAACTTCAGCTGGCTCTGACGTTCAACTGATCAAGCTCGGTGACGAAATCCATGGCCCAGAAGACCAAATGGTGTTCAACAAAAGCCAAGTCCTCTTCTTTGAGAATCTGAAGAAAGACGGCAACGTTTCAAAGACAATAGAAAACTACCAAAAGAACTAGTTTTTCAGGAGATACCACATGGGGCTCCAGGTACATAAGCGTCGCGTTCCCGTGAAACGGCGCAGTGTCGGGCACCGCCGGTATGCTAAAGAACGCCGTCATGGCACACTGTTTGTCGCGACTGTCAGCAGTGTAGTAATACTTGTGTTGGTGCTTGGCGCTGGGTTTGCCTATGCATGGTACTCGGGTCAAGAACCCGTAAAACTACCAAAAGTGGTGACTGAAGAAAAAAAGGAACCAACTCCTGCCGCTAAGCCAAAGGTACCAAAAAGAGTAAGTGTAGGGGTTGCAACACAGCTAATAACCTCACCAGTTGCACCGGGTGAAGAAGCATCGTTGTCGGTTCACACGAACCCGCTTGCTACATGCAGCATAGATGTTCGGTATGACGATGTGCCTGTCTCTAGCCCCGATTTGAAACCACAGCACGCAGATGAATATGGCGTGGTGAGCTGGGATTGGATTATTGATGAATCTGCGCCCATAGGCACCTGGCCAATTGAAGTGACGTGTTCGTATAAGAAAGAGTGGGGTGTGGTAAAACCAGACCTTGAGATTAGTAATAAAAAGCCAACTACTGCAAATTAGCGAAGCGACTTTATATATTTAATCAGACTATTGTCTGATACCTCGCCATCAGTAGTAATATTGAGTAGTGTGTCATCGATAACGAAGATAATAGATTCTACGCCACTTGCAGATCTGCCTACATGAACAGTGAGATCTTCAACGGTAATTTTTTGCGTCGCAAGGAAATCGTCGGCAAGTTTTTGCACCTTGTTTTCCACGTCACCCTCAAATGCTTTTGGAATGCGCTGCTGGCTTACACGAATCGTCACCTTGCCAATTTTATCCACATAGGCATATACTGGGTCATTTTTTACAGGGCTTATTCTTGTCCAGCCACCATAATCATCGATTGTTTTTCCTGATGGTAGATAGGTCGTATATGTTGGCTTACCTTTCGGGAGCTCTTTTTTCTTTGTTTCTGAAGTTGTCGTCGTATCATCCTTTGAGGTAGTCTTTGCGCCTCCAGAGTCAAACTGTTGAACAAACACATAAACAAGTATGCCAATAACCACAATACCAATCAGTAATGACTTGGGGATACCGTAGAGGAATCGTCGTAATTTTCTGCGCCATGAGGGTGACTGTTTGGGAAGCTTAGTAGTCATATTTTGGTGTGTCGAGCGGTTGTTGCTCGCCTCCAGTGAATGTTCGTCCGTGCATGAGGCGTTTCGACGGATCTGCCGTGAAATATAGACTCAGATCATTAATTGTTGGGCCACGCGACACATCATCTGGGTAGCCATACGTTTGCGAGGCATCAATCGAAACTTGCATGT
>JAUIII010000008.1 GCA_030431855.1 bacterium | reverse complement strand
GGTTACGACTCTCGGTCGTGTCGTGGATAAGACCGTAAACATCCATCTGTCCGTCGGCGTTGATATCACCAATTGCCAAGCCCCAGCCATACAGCGCTTCGCCTTCATTAAAGTTATTCCAGTAAAACCGAGTCTGTGTTGGGTCGAATCCTGTTGCTGTACCTGCGTGGTAGTAGAGCCCCTGCTGATCAGACGCAACGATATCTTCTATGCCGTCGCCAGTAATATCAGCGTATTCTGCGTCAGTCATAGGCTTTAGGCGCGACAAGTTCCATGAACCAACTTCTGTAAAGCCATTGCCGGAGTTGTTTCGAAATAGTTGGCCACGGCTGTTCTTATAGTTACACGCCAGCAGGTCAATCCATCCGTCTTTGTTGTAGTCCATAGGTACCGCGCAGTTCACACCAGTAGATGGGTTAGCGGTTGCAAATTGTGGTGCAAATACAAATCGTTCGCCATTGTCGTTGAGAAATACTTTTGAGTAGCTATGTCGCTCGGTGCCCTCTAGCGGGTCGCACTCAGGACTTGCAACGTCACGTGGTTTTTCGTTACCGACAAACAAGTCGTCCCAGCCGTCATTGTTTAGATCGAGAAATGCCACAAAGCGTCCACGTCCGCATGGGTCACCTACGCCCCACTCGGTGCCTGCTTCTGTAAATTTACCTCGACTTACTTGAAGCCATAGCTCGTTGTCTTTCTCAGCGGTTTTGTAATAGTTTTCCAGGTTACGACCACCAGAACAGTACATGTCCTTAAATCCATTGTGGTCTACGTCCGCCCAAGCGCAGTCGTGTCGATCTAAAATACCGCCGTCTTCATTTACTCGGGCTGTTACGTTGTGGGCCACACGGGTGTAGGTGCCGTCGCCATTATTGCGCATAAGTTTTGAGTCTACTTGCTGGTGATAACCTAGCCAAATGTCCTCTAGGCCATCGTTGTTAAAGTCGACAGTGTTTGCCGACCATGTTCGTTGATAGCCGTACAGGCCTGAACCTTTGATGCCGTCCTCAAGTTCAGTAGAAGCAGCTTTGCTGATTGTTGCGAATCCGGCGACCATGCTTGCAATTGCAAGTACGCTAACAAAAATAAACTTAGTATTAATGGATTTCATGGTGAACAATCTCCTGATATCTACTTGATTAATTACGTTTACTCTAACCTCTTTTTCGAAAAAAAGCAACAGCAACAATAAAAAACCGCTGGTCTAGGCCAGCGGTTTTTTTATTGTTCAGTAAAGGCTAGTTTTCTACCCAGCTAATCAGCTGAACTGGGCCTGGCGCTGCTTTTTCATCGTTGCCACCATTCAGAACCACGAACTGTGCGCGACCATTTACAAAAACCGCCTCGACATCGTTCGCATCACCACCAGCACTTGGAGCTGCATGTGCTACAAACGTACCGCCAGCTTGGCCAACATATACTATGTCATCTGGGTTAGCGCTACCCGCTGTTGCAGCACGAATCAAGCCGTAGATGTCGGTTACACCATCTCCATTGATATCACCTACAGCTACACCCCACGCACGTTGGCTAGATGGCAATGAAGCGATTCGGTTTACTGACGTACTGACACCAGTCGCAGTACCGCGCATCCATGCAAAGCCATTGTTGTCTGCAAATACCACATCTGTGTAGCCGTCGCCGTTTACGTCACCGGTGGTTGCACCATTCATCAGCGGAAAGCGCTTCGTACCAGCACGTGACATTTCAGTAAAGCTAGTACCATTGTTGCGGTAAAAGTATGGTCGGTTGTTCGCAAATGCTTGTGTCAGTAGGTCTGGACGGCCATCGTTGTTCTCATCCCAGCTGATAGCGAATCGATTGCCTGTGTTCTTTTGACTAACGTTGTATTCACTCGCAATGCTGAAACCTGCCCAGTCACCATATGAATTAAGGCCGCGGTTGATAAAGATTTTAGACTGTTCATTTGTGGGGGAGTCTGGCAAATTGTTACATACATCAGCACTATCAGCTCGTTCATATTGCGCACCGAGGAACATGTCTACCCAGCCGTCGCCATTAAAGTCAGCGAATACAGGGAAGCGGCCTCGTGAACACTCTTCTCCTACACCTGCCTCAGTAGCAGCGTCTTCATACACACCTGGCGCTGTCTGTAGCCATAGCTCGTTGTTTATTCCCTCGTCTTTAAGTTTATTAGTCGCCCATCGACCAGCCGCGTTGTACACGTCTAACAAACCGTTCTGGTCTACATCAGCCATTGCGCAGGCGTGGCGGTCTACATATGAATTCTTCGCAAACCCAGGTGTAGGGCGCGGGGAAATGTTCGTCGCAATGCGGGCAAAGGTCCCATCGCCATTACTCTGGTATAGCGGTCCAGAATTCTTCATGTGCAAACTAACATGAAAATCTTCATTTCCGTCGTTGTTTACATCGCCCACACACACGTCCCAAGACGGGGTAGACGGGTAGTTGACTCCTGCCAGTACTGCACGGTCCTGTAGGTTTAGCGATGCAGCCAGTACCCCAACAGCTGCTACGAGCGATAGCGTCAGTACTCCAGCTACGCCAGCTGTAAAGCGCTTTGATTTACCCTTCAAAAACTTAGACTTGTTAACAATTCGTGACACCCTGGTCTCCTTTGTGCCTTCCACCGAGGTAATTATGTATTGATATAAGTGTATAACTTTTTTTGTGAATGTAAATGGCTTTTTTATTTTGAAGATATTTCATCAGCAAAATAAAAGTATTCCCAGAATATTGAGAATACTTCAGTGAAACGAATTTGACAGGCAGACACAAGTGGTACGTCCTCTGCGCCCGCTTGTCATATTCGTCCAGCTCCGGAAGAGCTAGCTGGTGACCTGCTGTGGGCCGAGGTCGTTGAAGGCGCTACGCACCTCAACAGCCACGTGGTGCGGCATGCCCGGGAGGTCATCGACGTCCCGGAAGCGGTGCTCGAACTTCACGCATGAGCCCCGCGAGTTGTTGCCCTTGCCGCCGTACACGGTGATGTAGGCCGCGGTGACCTCGAGCATGTTCACGCGCCATCGGGGGAACCCCCTCAGACGCACGTCGAACTCCTCGTGCGGTTCGAGCGAGATCCGACGGAACACGATCGTTTCTGTGCTGGTCTGCATGACTGGTCCTCTCGTGTCTGCCTGTGGTGTGCTTCGGAGTATAACAATAAACTCCGACAACAAGCCAATTTTAGCATAAACACAATAAAATGTCAATATCTATATCTATTGTTTTGTGATGACTCGAATTTTAGCGAAGTTTTTACCAGATAAGCCGTCGATGATTACATCTTGCCAAACAAATTCAGCTTTTTCTAGCTGTTTTGGTGTTAGTACGAGCTCTTGGTAGGTATTGTCGGACTTCTCAAGCGCACCCACGCCAGCCCAAAATTTCGCAATCGATCGCTTTGTGCTACCTGTAACGATGGAATCTTCATAGTAGGTCGGGCAGGTCCACACCATGTCTGGAAAGTTCAGATATTTACCGAGAGTCGGTGTTCTAAAAATTGCTTGATGTTGCAACTCAACTTTTTCTCGCCAGTCAGCTTCATCTGTCTGTCCGGGCAATGGTCGTACATTCAGCTCAGTTCTTGTCTTCATCTCGTCGTCCAGTGTTGGCATCTTGCCATCGTTGTCTCGCAACATCTTTTCCATAGCTGCCTGAATCTCTTTGTCGTAATCTGACTCATCACCAAACATCTCACGGTGACGACGATAAGTTATTGATACCCCATCCGGCAGATACGGCTCGATAAACCGTATCATCTGGCGAAACGTATTACTATAAGCATCCATTTCTTCGCGAGACAGATTATCAAGTCGCTCCACAGACAAATCTTGCGAAAAGTAGTCAAATATCATGCCTGGTTTGTGTACTGCTGCGACATACTTCATCCAATCAACAAAGTAAAAGAGACTGAATAGCTCCGCCCAGTCTATTTCCGGTGCTTCCTCGAATCTCCACAGTTTATTGCCGCCGAAGCACTCAGTCACCATAATCGGTGTCTGTTCTTTTACGGCTTTCGCAACCACACGTTTCGTGATTTCAACACAGGGATCACCTGCTTTCATTTTACGAAACTTCTTTGACATTAGCCGCGCGTATATGGCATCTTCAACAGATCCCCTTACTTCGACGGGCTTGCTGGGCACGTGCAGGTGCTCTAGTCGTTGCTGGATGTATTCTTGCGCTGTCATATTAACTTGGAGATGCGGGGCGGACATAACTTCGCCGTAGAAGCCTTTGCAAGGCAACACCTATTCTCGGTCACCGCATCGCTACGATTATACCATTACAAGTGAAAAGTATACTTGATATAAAACAAATAGATGCCGAAATATCTGGGATGTATCTTGTGGTGCGGCCCGAATAGAAAAGTTTACACTCAATTGATGTAGAACTGAGTCGATGGAGGTCCTTGCTAGAAGTTGAGTATCGGTTGGACTAGTTGATGTAGTAGGTCGAGAGATTTATACACTCAGATATGTGAGACTACAGATCTATTTGATCAGCTTGATCCTGAATCGATTTACTAAAACCGTTTACGAAACGCGTAACTATCTCTAGATCGTCATCGGAAAACTCTTTTAGTAGCTCCTGTTGAGCTGCCTGAGCGCCCGCCAGAAAGGGTAGAATCATACTTCTTGCCTCTGGCAACAGCTCTATCATAGTTCCTCTGCGGTCTTTAAGGTTTGGTAGTCGGCGAATAAATTTCAGTTTCTCTAGCCTGTCCAGCATAGAGGTTGTTGCGCCTGATGTTAGCCCCGTGTAGCGTGATAGTTCACCAGGTGTCGATTTCGTTTTTATAAGCATATAATTCAAGCAGCCAATATCTGTGATATTCAGACCTAGTTTCTTTCCGATAGCGTTACGAAACATGACAGAGTTTACTCCGAATGATTGCATTGCGCCAAATACTTCGTGTCGTGGGTTATCTTTATTCATACAGTTGTTGACATTATCTTGAATATCAAGTATCTTGATAATACAGTAATATTATAAAAAATGCAAGTAGAAAGGTTTCTATGCCAAGAAATACCAGCAAAGACAAAGCAGAAGAGGGGTTGAAAGGAGTTCTCTCGGCAATAGAATCTATGCCCAACGATGACCGCGCTATAGGACAGCGATTACATGAGATTATCAGCGCTAATGCGCCTGGCCTAATACCTCGTACCTGGTATGGTATGCCAGCGTATGCAGATAACAACGGTAAAGTTCTATGCTTTTTTCGTAGCAAGAAGAAATTTGGCGAACGATTCATGACGCTTGGATTTAATGATGTTGCAAAGTTAGACGACGGTAATCTTTGGCCGATCAGCTACGCGATAACAAAATTAGCAGACGACGAGGAGGCTATAATTGCTGAGCTCGTTCGAAAGGCAGTCAGTTAAAATGGCAAATCTATTACAGACCATTCGCAAACGACAAGGCTGGTTTCTCATCATCATGATACTAACGCTCGTTGTCGGCGACTTGCAGATACCGTATTACATAGCAAACCCAGACGAGCTAAAAACAATATATAGTACAGTGCCTTCATGGTACTCGCTTTACGCAGTTGTGGGCTTGCTCAGCAATATCGCTATCATCATCGGTATGTGGCGAATGAAGAAATGGGCGGCGTATCTGCTTGTAGCCTACTTCGTTTCAAAGATTGCCATAGACCTCGTGTATGTAGTGCCTGAGATGCAGGCAATGGTATTTACCACTACCGTAGCAGGTGCAGGACTATGGTTTTGGGCTGTCTACAGAAAATGGAAATTGTTCACATAGATCGCCATGGATAAAGTTGCTACAGGTACTGTGCATAAATTGCCAAACGATTTGCGTGATGCGTTATTGTCTAGCCAACAAGCCTTCGGTGTCTGGCAAGATATAACTCCTCTTGCTCGTAATGAATGGATTTGCTGGGTAACCTCAGGTAAAAAAGAAGAAACCAGAGATATTCGTATTCAAAAAGCGTTGTCCAAGTTGAGTGGTGGCATGAGACGTCCATGTTGCTGGATAGGCTGTCAGCACCGAAACAAGTAGCACTGAATACTAATTAAACATAAGCGCAGCTGTGCTTATGTTTAATGATCAAGTAGTGGCGCCACCTATTAGATGTATTTCAAACTCTTAAGACAGATGAAATAAACAATTATAAATCGAAAGAACTGGATGCATCTTTTAACTTACGGATACGATGACTTAACTGTTCCGTATCTTTTTCAGGTAATCATCTTCTAGCAGCATTTCTGTTCCAGTGGCAACAACAGACTTTGCTTTACCATCCGAGTCGAAAGTGTAAATTATCTCTTCCCCAGGTGAGCCGTAACTGTTCTTCTTCTCTGTTCTAAGCGTGTTTTCGTCAACAACTTCTAACTCCTCTGAATTGCCGTCTTCAAAATCACCCCAGTATCTTGGTCCTGATGAAATAAGCTTACCGTTCACATTAATGATATCCATTAAGTCCCATGGAGTAAAAAAGCGACCTTCGTACTTGTCACCACCCTTAGCTTTACCCTCGTTTGTGTTGAAATAATCAATAATATTAATAATTCGTTTTGCGATAAGGCTAGCAGGTCCATCCCATGCGTTTGTCATCACGGAAACTATTAGCTTATGCTTAGGGTCGAATCTAGTGTTAGTAATAAAGCCTGGAAAGCCTCCGCCATGTCCGTATAAAGTATTCCTAGTATGATGATAAACAGCCATGCCAAGACCATAACTTTCTTCATTTCTCTCAGAAGACCAATAACCGTGTTGCATTTCGCGTTTGCTCATATCGTTTATCAGCGATTCATTGCCTAGGCAGTGCGCCGAGAAGTATTTGCATAAGTCTGATGCTGTAGAACAAAATCCCGTGGCGGCGGTCATACCCCGGGTATGCACATGACTGACAAGCTTTCTCTCGCTATTGAAGAGAATTGGCGTATGACCTTTTGCTAGTTTTCTCTCGGCTTCATCTGATAATTCTGGATAGGTATCTGTTAACCCTAACTTCTTGATAATATTATTTAATACAAATTCCTCATAACTGATGCCACTTACGGCTTCGATTACTTGTCCAAGATAGGAGTAAGCAAAATTTGAATATTTAAAATGCTCGTTGGCTTTCAGTATATGAAGCCTTGAATTTTTGACAAATTCTTTTAGCTCGGATTGACTTGGAAAGTCTCTATCAAGTTGCCAATAACTTGAGTCGACGCCGTCTCGTATTAGACCACTAGTGTGGTTAAGGAAGTGCCTAACGGTAATATTTTCTACTTCACTATCTTGAGCTGACTTAAACCACTCAAGGTGCGAGCTTATGCGGTCATCTAGCCGTAACTTGCCAGCTTCGTAAAGCTGAAATATAGCGGTAGCAGTAAACGTCTTTGAATGTGATGCTATGCGGAATACATGATTTGGTTCAAGGCTGACTTTGTTTATGGCATCGGCATAGCCGTACGCATTATTAAATAGTAATTCGTCATCTTGTTGAATTGCTACGACCAATCCAGGTAAACGAGAATCCCTATAATTAAAATCTATCCACGAGTCCAAATACTGTAGGCAACGTTTGAGTTTGTCCTTGTCCATATGTACATGTTATCAAAAAACGCCGAATTGCTCGACGTTTTATAGAGGTAATGTTCTGTAATAATTCTGGTGCAGGAGGGGCAAAATCTTTTACACCAAAACGAGGTCGACTACTACGCTCAACTGAGGCTAGAAGTACAAAGATGGCGAGATATTCTGGCCGTGCCTTACGCTACACATAAAGGGCTGTTAATACCGGACTAGACTTACACGTCCTCCCTAAGCCGAATATTTGCTAAAATACAGATATAATGATGCTACATATTCAACTTGGAGATATTGGGCTATTGGCCGACCTTCTGGGGGCTACATTGCTCTTCTTCTTTGGTCTCGCACCACTACTGAGCAAGGATGGGGCAGTGGCACTCTCTACGGGTACTAGTGCACATCTCAAGCGTAAGGCTGCGAAATACGAAATGCTGTCCAGAATAGGTCTCGCCCTAATCATCGCCGGGTTTGCACTCCAGCTAGCGGGCAATCACTACACCCGCCCTGTAACCGTCGAACTAGTAATAGTTGAGTTAATTATAGTAATAGCTGTCGTTGGGGCAAGTATAGGGGGAGCTGTGCACCTCATCTATAAGAGTAAGTACCGTCTCATTGCCGCATACATACCTCAATATAACGAGCAGATGCCGAGCTACAGCCCTAGGCATATGTGGGAGCTTACCTTCACTAATAGCTCAAGGTCTTTAGTGAAATCACCGATGCTACATCTCAGCGGAACTCCCGATACAATTACTGCCCTTCCCGAGGGCGAGCACACGCAAGTCCTTGAGCCAGCACAAACAATCACCCTGGGTGACGTATTACCAGGCAAGTCTATCGCCATACAAGTCTGGAATATAGGAGGCTACGAAGAAGCCGCTCTTGACTGCACTTTAACTATCGGAAAGCGGACCATACGACCAAAACTCAGTGCGAAACAAAGGAGCTACTGGCTATGAATAACAAGAGGCGACGCAAGCTGAACAATGGAAAAAAATACGAACAAAAAGTCAGCAAGATGGTTAAGAAAATGTACCCATATGCCGTCATTAGTGACGACGTAAAGCTCCCTGCGACAATCACGGGTGGAAAACGACAAATTGACACCCTACTTGACCTTGGCCTACATAAAATAGATTTCGACGCAAAAGACCACAAACGAAATATTGGAATTGACGATATTGCCGCATACGACTTCAAGCTTAGGGACGAGGGCGTACAGTTCGGCGTTATGGTATCAAACAGCCCTTACGCCCAGTCAGCCCTCTCGGCGGCCACGCATCTCGGCATAAAGCCCACTCACTTAATAGATACAACAGATGGAGAAAACCCGTTTTCGATTGCCTCGTCTACGCTCATTGAAGTGCGTTACGTTAAATCTTTGGGGTTTGGAGTGAAACACTCATCGGTAGGCCAGCCTTTTAGTGTATTCCAGGACCTTGGGCGTCAGGAGCTCATCGCAGATGATGGCGTAAAAACCTCGACTGCGTACGAACTTTTTAAAGAACTATGGAATGATGGGTTCTTTGTCGAGAAGAATGCTGAGTTCAACGAGGGAGAGGACGGTGGCTACCGCTACACACTTAAAGACCAGGCTATCGTTATGGCCAGCGGCGAACACGGTATAATAAATGAATTTTCATTTGATTATGAAATTGGCACCGAATATCTTGAGGGCAGCTGGAATATTGAACACGCCCAAGGCCTATTCGATGCCGCAAAAGGCGTGTTTGAGACAAACCAGGACATCACATCGGAGCCACTAACTCTAGAGGAAATTGCCGACTGGCCACGTATCGAACCATCGAAGGTAGACAAGTCAAAATACGGAATTCGCATTATGACAATCGGTGAACTCCCAGAAGAAAAGTCCGAATAGCCCCCCCTACCCACACGACCGTCTTGTGTAGGAATTCGCGTAAACGCACAAACTAGCTAAAAATACGCCGCTATTAAAATTTTCGGCATTTTTGAACACGCCCAACTTCCTACCGCCAGCAACGGTGGTTGCGGTTGTTGGGAAATACGGTTGGCAATTCCTCGAAAAACAGTAAGATTAAATAAATGAGTAGTGAACTAATGAAAGATGTAGCATACGCCTTGAAGAAATCGGCGGCATCGGTTAAACGCTGCTATTTTCCAGGTTGTACGGAAAAGCCGATTAAGGCACACTCGATTTCAAACAAGCGGTTGCTTCTCAAGCTATCCGAAAACGGCAAGGTAATGCATATGGACAAAGAAGGGCGAGGGGCAGGCTCTCTTATTGAGACCGGTCGTGGTATTGCATCTACATTCGGAGGATTTTGTGGCGACCACGACAAAATCTTCCTTCTAGTCGACAATAAAGATTACTCCCCCGAAAATGCCGAGCAGGAGTTTTTCTTTGCAATGCGTGCCGCAGCAAAAGAGCTCCACACCAAGAAGACCGTTCAGCATACGTTCGCAGCGGAACTAAAGGGCGGCCAGATTGTCGGCCGCAAAGTCGACACAACCGGCTTAGAAATCTACAAGGCTGGTGTTGACGTTGCTGTACAAGATCTCACCACAATCGGGGCAATATTCACGGACACCTACCGCAAAAAGAAATTTAATGTAGTGGAAACCGTTACAATATCTACAGATAAAGAGCTTCCCCTTGCAGTCAGTTCTCTATTCCATATGGAGTACAGCCCTGAGGGCAAGCTCATAAACGACTTAAGCCCAGAAGGTTACGGAAAAAGGGTGAAGCCGTGCTTTATGACTGTATTCCCGCAAGATGGAAAGACCTACTGCCTCATATCGCACTTCAGGAAGGACAGGAAAGATTTTGCCTTTCTTAGAGAGCTCGCCAATAAGAACGAGGGCGAGAAAGAGGTTCTAATATCAAATCTTATCGTCGGCTTTACAGAAAACTTCGTTGTCAGCCCTGTTCACTGGCGTAAAATACCCGCCGCAACCAAAGCCAGGTACGCCGAAATCTTTGAGGAAACTATGTTCGTCGGCCCCAGGAATATAGTCTTTGACGACGGCTTCAGTCTGTACCTGTAGCCACAGCTACCCTAGATGTGATTTTGGACCACATCAGCAATGTAGTCACGATTGAGCCAAAAACACTTCTTCCCGAGGCTCGTACCTTGAGGTGTGGGTATTAAATCTTTGCCGTCCTGACCCTTTGGCCTAACGTGAGCGACAGCACTCTCCTTTGAGCCGGGCAGGTCACTTGCGTCAATGCCTACACGACGCTTCGTGTCCTCCCACACCCTTTGAGCCTCCAGCCTATCTGCATATGGCATATTCCAGTAGCTAACCTTCTCAAGACGCAGCTCACCATATTCGTCTTTACGAAATATCACGAACAGAAAACGCTTCTCAATTTTCTTGAAAAAGCTACTCTTCTCCCAATCTTCGTGAATGATATCCATATACTTAAAGCCTGGGAACGACATTGGCTCGGCAGGCTTCCAGTTCCTGTCCACCCTGACAGTCTTGGGCTCTATACCCGCCTTATCAAATTCAGGCACTGTTTTTGTATCAGCACCCAGCATTCTCTTGGTCAAGTTTGCGTAAAAGCTTTTATCGTTCTTACCTTTTTTATGGAAATTGAGCATAGTAGATATCTCAGCAACGGTCTTCCCCAGATAGGGTTGAAACTTTCGACGTGTCGCCTCTTCGATCCCAATGCCGGCACCAACCTCAAAAGCACCCACTTCTGATGTATGGCCATCAATAATTCGGTTTACGTAACTTGGCTTTAGAGAGAACGCACGAGACTTTGCTAGTACATCGGAAAAAGGCTGCTCCCTTAGCTTCTCGTCTGGACCACCCGAACCCTTACGGCAGGCACCTAGATAATAGGTATCACCCTCGGATAGCTCGTGAGCCTTACCATCTTCAATCTTTCGGCGAATTGTCTCCCAGTCCTGACGAATAATTTCAAGGTCCTCTTCCGGAAACTCAAACAGCGAGGGGTGCAACACAAAACGCCTATCAAATACAGGAAGCCCTTTCTCGTACAGATAAAAGAGTATGAGCATCAAGCGACACTTTTCCATCAGCGAAGAGCTGTCCCACTGCTCATCAACGAGAGACATATAGTTAATCATCGTTAACACAAGGCGTTCTTTGGCCTTGTAGCTACCGTCTGACTTTCTCAGTACGCCCGTCGTCTTTAGTTCGACACCAGCGTCCTGGAAGTCTGGAAGGTGTGTTGAGTTATCAGGCTGAAAGCCATAGTAGTACTTCTCAACCATATTGCCCAAGTCACCCTTGTTGCTTCTGTTCTCGGTGACAGCGGTCATATCAATAACCTCAGCCAGGGTTTTGCCTGACAGTCCCTTTGCAAAATCAAGTAGCGATTGCGGCGAGGTTATGTCATATGTGGGTTGCATATTATTAACTATATCAAAACTGTTTATCGATTGGACTTGATCGATTGAATGATTGTTGATAAAATGGTCATAATATGGGAAAGAAAATCAAAATTGTCGAACTTTTTGCTGGCGTTGGCGGTTTCCGCCTTGGTCTTGAAGCTGCAAGTGATGACAAGACTACTTACGAGACCGTGTGGGCAAACCAATATGAACCGTCGACAACACGACAACACGCAGCAGAAGTATATGCCGCCCGCTTTGGCAAAGAGGGCTTCAGCAACCGTGACATTGAAAAAGTACTAGAGGATGACTTCGAGGCAATCCCTGACCACAACCTGCTAGTCGGTGGCTTTCCTTGCCAGGACTATTCGGTTGCCAGTACCCTAAAGAACTCCCACGGACTTATCGGAAAGAAGGGCGTACTCTTCTGGTCGATTTATTCAATTCTGAAACGCAAAGGCGACAAGGCTCCAGACTATCTTTTTCTTGAAAACGTAGACCGCCTACTAAAATCACCAGCAAAGCAACGCGGCAAAGACTTCGCAGTAATGCTAGCGGCACTCTCTGACCTTGGATACGCTATCGAGTGGCGAGTTGTTAATGCCGCTGAATACGGCTTTCCTCAGCGTCGACGTCGCATCTTCATTGTCGGCTACAAAAAAGGCACGAAGCTATACGAAAAGGCCGTCAAAACGGCATCGAACGACTGGCTTACAAATAAGGGTGTTCTCGCCGAGGCATTTGCGGTAGAAGAAGAGTTGAACACTCGTGAGATTAAGATTGAAGGCACCTACGCAGAAATTACCGACAACTTCTCGTCACACAAGCCAACCGTCAGTCCATTCGATAACGCCGGTATTATGATTGACCGTATTGCAGTTACTGGACGAGTAACGCCCAGCTACGATGGCAAGGTTGCAACACTTGGAGAAATCCTTATAGACGAGAAAGATGTACCTGAAGAATTCTTCATCGCCGATGACAAACTTCCAGCTTGGACATATCTCAAGGGTGCAAAGAAGGAAGAGCGAAAATCAGCTAGCGGGCACGTCTATCACTACGCAGAAGGTGCGATGGTATTCCCAGACGCCCTCGACAAGCCTTCTCGCACGATTATCACCGGCGAGGGCGGTTCGGGTGCATCTCGCTTTAAGCACGTCGTTAAAACGCCTTCAGGACGCTACCGACGCCTTACTCCACTAGAACTGGAACGTCTTGATATGTTCCCAGACAACCACACGAAACTAGACGGCGTCTCAGATGGAAAGCGAGCTTTCTTTATGGGTAATGCTCTAGTTGTCGGTGCAATTCAAAAAGTCGGAGAAGCTCTCTCGGCTAAGCGATAGCTATGAATTCAAAGGATGAGAGCATAGGCCTCAGCGGCAAACCCACATCAAGCTACGGAATAGTAGAAATGCCTCAGCCCGACGATGTACTATACAAACTCACCTACGACCAACGCACTAGCGAACTTAAGTTTGGCAAGCATTTTGTCATCAAGAAGTTTCAGTGGGAAGAGGACGGTGACCTTATTTTCAGAGAGTTGTTCTACCCCGATAGTCCGGCGGCTAGAGAGCGAAACAGCGGACCGGTCAAGGAGGCGGAGCTACCATCCAAGGAGCGTGGCTACGCAATCGTGAACAACATTAAGATACCCCTATCGCTTCGAAAAGCTTTTTTCAGAACATCTCATAACGGCAAGAAAATCCAGGTTCACACTGAAATCACGAGAGAGCGGGCAGAGCTATTTCATATCAGCCCCAAAGAAGTTGACGACTATATCACTTCCACGAGAGATAAACGCTCAAAGTCCTAATAAAGGCTAATAAACCCGACTATAATCCGGACACATACACCGCCTTTTGACACAGTCGGAGTATGGCGTCAAAGGAGACTAGAAAAGCTGGTGACGGCTCACAAGTTGTAAGCAGCAACGAGCTGCTTAGTGAGCTGGCTAGTTTCCTTTACGACGCCTATCGTCGCCTAAAAGAAAAAGACGATGATAAAATAGAACCAGTAGAGGGACAAATTGCGGAAGATGAGGAACAATCAAAATGATATTTCGATATTAGTAGGTGGCGTCTCTTTGGCTTTCCGCAAGCTTGTCCGAGAGGTGTCGCCTACTGATATTGAGGTCTGCGAATGACATACCTTGCAATCACGACCTGTCGAGTTTCTTCAACCGAGCAACTGGAGAACAATAGCTTAAGCCGCCAGCAGGCAGCAGTCCTGCGTGCGGCAAAAGAATTAGGCGTCACAATACCAGTCGACGGCCAATGGTCCGGTAGTGTATCGAGTAAAGCAGGTACGAACGTTTTCCGTAAAGATATTAAGGAAATGCTTGCGTACTGTAAGGCAAAAAAGGGACAAGTTAAATACCTTATTGTCGACGAACCAGACCGATTTATGCGTTCCACACGTGAGGCCTACCACTTTGAAGTCGAGTTTGAAATGCTCGGAGTTACTATCTGGTACGCATCAGACCCAGACCTGAACACTGACGATATGCGTGCAAAAATGATGCGATTTGTGAAGTACTTCACGGCAGAAGGTAGTAACGAAGAACGCATCAAGAAGTCTATCGCCGGTGGACAAAAGGCCATCGAAGAGGGTCGTCTCCCGTCAGGCCCTAAAGCTGGTTACAAAAAAGGGATTAGTCCAGGGGTGCATCAGATAGACCCCTTTATCGGTCCTCCTTTGCAACGAGCACTCAAGCAAATCGCATCCCACACCAAAACACCGACGGACGCCCTTAAAGACCTTATGCAAACAGAGTTTGGCAAGAAGTACTCAAAATACAAAATGGATAAGTTCCGCATACTCGCCTGTGAGCCATACTACGCAGGCATTATCGACCTTAAAGGGAAATTCAATATACGCAATGAAAACGGCCTGCACGAGCCCCTTATTAGCCGTGCTGAGCACCAAAGCATCCTGCGGGTGTTCGAAGGCAAGCCGAAAAATCAGCAAGGGCATCGCATAGACAAAGATACAGAGTTTCCATTGAGCAATGAGCTGACCTGTGCAAGTTGCGACGCCGCCGAACGCAAGTATCCTCGGTTCACGAGCGTCCCCTTAAACAATGGCAAGACTAACCACGGCAAGAAGCGTAAAAAGGTCAGTTATTACCGAAAGTATAGATGTCGTGAGTGCAATAGATATTTAAGCCGAGAAGAGGTGCACGAAAGCTTTTCTCGCCTACTAGACGCCGTGATCCTACCTTCAAGCAAGTTCAATCAGCTTCGCACTCAACTTATCTCTATGCATAATTCAAAAAACAATGAGACAAAGGCAGAGATAACACGGCTTCAATCGGCGAACAACAATATCCGCCAGAGCATTTCCCGTACCGTAGATGCGATTACAGACCCTAATAACTCAATCATCAAAGATGAGCTGATGGCATCTATTAAAAAGCAGAAACAGTCCCTCAAGGACAATGAAGTAAAACTAGCCCTGCTTACTCGTGAGCACGAAAATGACCTCGACCAATTTCTCGATTTCGCCTTCAGCTTCTTGAGCAAAAAAGGCAGCAGCTTCTTCGAGCTCTCAGGGGAGGATATGAAACGGTGTAAACAATTGATTTTTACAGGCAAAATTTACGTTGACGCAGATAAAAATATTTACACTCACGAAATCAGTCCTATTTTCAGAGGTAGAGAAAACAAAAAGGACACCGGTGTGTCCTCAAAGTCTAAATTGGTGCGGGTTAGGAGACTCTAACTCCTGGCCTCTTCCATGGCAAGGAAGCGCTCTAACAACTGAGCTAAACCCGCATGTTGTTTCAAGACATAATTATAAGCAAGAAAAGTGAAATTTTCAATAGGGGTAGGGCGGGGATGCGTTTCTATTTCCGGCAATTTCGATTATGATTAATAGAGTATGTTTAAACAAATTATTCAGAAACAACTAGAAAAGCACGTACAAAAATATTTTCAAAAACATCCAGAAGTAAAGCTGGTCGCCGTTGGCGGCAGTGTTGGCAAAACGAGTTCAAAAACCGCCATCGCCACGGTTCTGAGCAGACAGTTGCGTGTCCGAATGGCAGAGGGCAACCTCAATACACACATGAGCGTACCGCTCGCAATACTTGGTATTGATTACCCTGAAAATATTCGCAGTATTTCATCGTGGCTCGCCGTATTTCGCGCTGCCAGAAAACGTATTCATGACCCGACCGATGTTGATGTTATCGTACAGGAGCTCGGCACCGATCGCATAGGTGAAATGGCGCATTTTGGTACCTACTTATCCCCCGATATTGGGGTGGTTACTGCTGTCGTGCCAGAGCACATGGAATATTTCAAAACCCTAGACACCGTGGCTGAAGAAGAGATGAGCCTTGCGAATTACAGCAAAAAAGCACTGCTAAACCGCGATATGATAGACACCAAATACGCGAAAGACCTAACCAATGCGCAGATGGCCACATACGGGCGCACGAGTGCAGCCGAATATCGTATTGAAACAGAAGATTTCAGTTTGGACTACGGCTTTAAAACAAATCTGTTTGCACCGAATTTTGCAGAGGCTGTGCCTGCATACGTGCGAGTCGTCGGCGAGCATAGCCTACTTCCTGTTACCGCGGCATTAGCGGTAGCCGTCGAGCTAGGGCTCGATCAAGCCAATATAGTAGATGGCATTGAAGACATTGAACCCGTGAAAGGCCGCATGAACGTGCTAAGGGGGGTCAAGCATTCGGTACTTATTGACGACTCCTACAATTCGAGCCCGGATTCAGCTGCCGCTGCGCTGCAGACCCTTTACAGCATGGACGCACCGCAACTGATTGCACTACTGGGGAGCATGAACGAACTAGGCGACATGTCTGAACACGCACACACGGCACTAGGTGAATTATGTGATGCTAGCTTGCTAGCATGGGTAGTAACCGTAGGCGAAGAAGCAGAAAAGTATATCGCGCCAGCTGCCAAGGCTCGCGGCTGCCAAGTGAAGTCATTCTCGAACGCAATCGACGCAGGTGCATTCATAAACAGTGTTATAGAAGAAAATGCGGTAGTGTTGGCGAAGGGATCACAAGGAGGTATATACCTCGAAGAAGCCCTCAAGATACTACTGCATGAAACACACGACGACCATGAACTCGTGCGTCAATCTGAAAGTTGGCAGAAAATAAAGCAAGACTTCTTTAGTAAGATTTAGTAAACCATGCTATGCTAAAAGCATTAGCAGTATCTGAGGTAGCTTAAGGGGGAGCGATGCCTGAAGAACCAATCGATAAACCAAACGATGAAACAGCGAATAGCGATTCGTCTACAGCAATGCCCAAAGACGAAGCTGAAACAACTAGCTCAGAAAATACGTTAGATACTATAACTAAGCCAGAAACTAGCATACCCGCAACACCAGAGCAAGAAGCTTCGTTCGTCGAAGCGGAACCACCAAGTGGAGGTGTATCGCTAGAAGCGAGCACCGATTCGACAACTAACAATACTGCGTCAAATGATACAGCAACGACGAGCCAACCTACTGTAGCAGATCAGATGAGTATACGTCCTGCAAAAAGCAAGAAAAAATGGTTCGTCATTGGCGGCGTCATCGCCGGCCTTCTGTTGCTAGGTGGCGGTTCTGTGGCAGCATACAGCTGGTATCAAAATCCGAACAAGGTGTTGCTTGATGGTGTATTGAATGCAGTCAGTGCGGATACAGCTGTTATAGACGGAACCATGAGCTATGCGAGCAAAGATGTTGATATCGCAATGAAATTTGACACGAACGCCGACGATAATCAGGCAGGTATGTCGCTCGATCTATCTATCAAGCCGAAAACAGAGGACTTTTTTGTCGACTCATTGAATTTAAAAGCAGACGCGGTGCTGGTAAAAGATGACGCTGTGTATTTTAAGATAGGCAACCTTCAGCCACTGGCAGATGCCTACGTTGACGCGATGGTACAATACCAAGTTGGCTTTTACGAAGGGTTTGGTCAGACGCTAGGTCCCAGTGACATTGCAAGCATGAAACAAGAAATGTCTAAGAGTATCGACCCCATCGTTGCGAAAGTCGATAACCAGTGGATGAAAGTAACATACGAAGAGCTCGATAATCTTAGTAGTGCAGACAAAGGCACGCAGAAATGTACAGAAGGGGTGCTCGAAAAGGCCAGCACAAATTCATCAATGCGTAGCGAACTAGTTAAGCTATATCAGGACAATCGCTTTATTTCGATCGAAAAAGAGCTGGGAGTGAAAAATGGCAGCTACGGCTACGTGCTAGAGTTTGATGAAGCCAAAGCGAAGTCGTTTGCCAAGGAAGTAAGCGACACCGAGTTCGCAAAAGAAATGAAGAAATGCGATAGCGACTATGCGTTCGACGCCTCAGATATACCCAGCAGTTCGGCTGCAGATACATCGACGTCTCGCATTGAAGTGTGGGTGAGCCAATGGTCGCACAAGATGACCAGTATAAAAGCCCAGGCGGATATGAATGATGCAAGTGAAGGCACATTCGATATGGATATAGCGACAGACTTTGATGCCAAACCAAGTGTTGAAGTGCCAAAGGATGCCCGCTCGTTCAAGGAAGTTCAGGCCGAAATAGAGCGGCTACTTGGCGGTGGTAGCGCGACCCCTCAGGTATCTATCTAGTCGACTTTCTGCCACCTCTGCTATACTGAGGAGGATATGAAACGATTTTCTCCGAGCGAAATAGAGCCTAAATGGCAAAAAATCTGGGACGAGACTGGTGTTTACACCGCAGATCTTGATACGGAAAAGCCGAAATATTTGGCAATGAGCATGTTTAATTATCCGAGTGGTGCGGGTATCCATATTGGACATGCAATGAACTACACGATTTCTGATGTGAAAGCGCGCTTTAAGCGACAGCAAGGCTTCGAAAGTTATTATCCGATTGGCTGGGACGCATTTGGGTTGCCCGCCGAAAACTATGCGATAAAAGCTGGCGTATCTCCGCAAGAATCAATGGCCACAATAATACCGGGCTATCATAAACAATATAAAGCGATGGGCTGGAGTAATGACTGGGAAAAAGAGATCGCTACTCACAAGCCAGAATATTACAAGTGGACGCAGTGGATTTTCTGGAAAATGTGCTCAGAAGGTCTTGCCTACCAAGATGCACGTATGCAGTGGTGGTGTACCAAGTGCCAGACAGTGCTTGCGAACGAGCAGGTAATAGAAGGCAGATGCTGGCGTCATGATGGCAAAGATGACCCAGTGGTACAGAAAAAGGAAGTCAAGCAATGGTTTTTCAAAATTACTGACTACGCAGACGAACTACTTGACGCGACGGATGCACTCGATTGGACTGACACTGTAAAGCTAGCACAAAAAAACTGGATCGGACGGACTGAGGGCATAAACATTGACTATGAGGTGGTCGGTAGCGATAAAAAATTAACCTGCTTTACTACAACTCCGGTGAACTACGGCATGACCTTTATAGTGATTGCTCCTGAACACGAAATGGTAACCGAACTTACAACCAGCGAAAAAAAATCAGAGGTAGACGACTACGTAGCAGCTTGTATAACAAAGACCGAGCTAGAGCGTCAGCAAGAAGGCAAGGATAAAACAGGCGTTTTCACTGGCAGTTATGTGATAAATCATCTCACTGGCGAAAAGGCACCGATTTGGGTGGCAGACTTTGTGCTCGCAGGCTTTGGAACCGGTGCGGTACAAGGATGTCCAGCGCATGATGAACGTGATTTTGAGTTTGCACAGAAGTTTGGTCTGCCTATTATCCGTGTTGTAGAAGGGGAAGACGGAAAGACCGAGCGTGTGGTTGACCCGTCCAAAGAATCGGTCGACCAGGTGAAACTGAACCATGGTATACAACGAAAAATGGTAAACTCTGGTCAATTTGATGGACTATTGTTTGACGAGGGTATGCAAAAGACCATGGATTATTTCGAGTCGCAAGGTTGGGGTACAAGACAAGTGAACTATAAGATGCGCGACTGGAGCGTTAGTCGGCAGCGTTATTGGGGTGCGCCTATCCCTATCGTGAATTGTCCTAAAGACGGCACAGTACTGATTCCAGAAGATCAATTGCCTGTTGTGCTGCCTGAGCTGGATGACTTTAAACCTGCCGGTGATGGGCGTAGTGCGCTAGCGCGTGCAACCGACTGGCTTCAAACAACGTGTCCAGAATGTGGAGGCCCAGCCGAGCGTGAAACAGACACCTTGGATACGTACATTTGCTCAAGCTGGTACATGTATCGATACATGGATCCACACAACCAGGAGGAGATATTTTCGACAGATCGCGTACGAAAATGGGAGCCAATTGATTTTTATAATGGTGGCGACCACGCGACAGCTCACCTCTTATATGCACGTTTCATAGGGCACTTTTTTAAAAAACTTGGCTTGATAGACGAGCCAGAACCTTTCAAGCAATTTGTGTTTAATGGCAAAGTCACCGCCCAAAACGGAGAAATGTTTTCAAAAAGCAAAGGAAACGGCATAGACCCGCTGGAAATCATCAATCAAGGCTACGGCGCTGACGCACTACGTACGTACCTTATGTTCGCAGCACCATTAGAATTTTGGGCCAAATGGGATCCAAATGGCGTTCCTGGAACTCATCGGTTCTTGAACCGACTATGGAACCTGGTACAAGAATTTACCAAGGCTAGTGATTCGTCTGTAAACAACAAAGACGAGACCGAATGGAAGGAAGCTGGCCTGGACTACTATACCCACAAGATGATAAAGAAAATGACCGAAGACCTGGAGGCAAATCGTTACAATACCGCAATAGCAGCCAGTATGGAAAACGTAAATGTACTATACAAGATAAAAGATCAGCACGGTATCGACTCATCTGTTAGCTGGCGTGAAGCGCTCGAGTCAGCAGTGGTGTGTATTGCACCATTCGCACCCCACGTGTCAGAAGAACTATGGCATCAGCTTGGGCATAGTAGTAGCGTACACACAGGTACTTGGCCGAAATATGATGAAGCAAAACTTGTCACGGACACCATCACAATTGTAGTGCAGGTAAATGGTAAGGTACGCGCCAAGCTAGAAGTAGCGGCAGATGCTAGTGAAGACAGCGTGAAAGAGGCTGCGCTGGCAGAAGAAAACGTGCAGAAATTCATTGGCGATAAAAAACCGACCAAGGTAATTTATGTGCCTGGTCGTCTCGTCAGTGTAGTCGTACGGTAAAACGACCCCATCTTTTCATTATAGCACAAAATATATAAAAAGTCAATATTCTATTGAGTAAACTGATAGAATTCGCTATAATATGTATCAAGTTTATATCAACCTGAAAAGGAGAACATTACAATGGGACAGCCCAAAAAGCAAACCAGTATGCGTAAAACTGGTCTACGTCGTAGCCACTTGCGCCTGAAACTGGCCCGCATGGTAAATGCAAAATCACCAGTAAAAGTTCACACTACCAAGCGTGAAACTGGCAAGAAAACAGCCTAACCCTAGGCTTAATTTAGGGTGGATTTAACATAATAACGAAAGAACCAAATACATGGCTTCCAACCGACATCTAGGACGAATCGTTGCCTTGCAAACACTGTATGAATTTGAATTCAGACAACAGGCAAACGACAGCGAAGTAGATGTGAAAGACATCTTGGCACGAAATGTTGAACGCTACAAAGAAGCGATTGAAGACCGCGGCTTCGTGGATACGCTCGTACAGGGTGTTTTAAAGACTCAGGAGACGCTCGACAAAGAACTTCAGCCGCTCGCGCCAGGTTGGCCACTTGATCAGATCGCACGGATAGACCGAAATGTGTTGCGTATGGGGCTATATGAACTACTCCATTGCCAAAAGACCGTACCTCCGAAAGTCGCCATCAACGAAGCTGTTGAACTAGCCAAAGCATTTGGTTCTGATAACTCAAGCAAATTCATCAACGGGGTGCTAGGCACCGCGTACCGAACGCTTGTGGAGGAATCAGCCGATGCAGCCGCCTCAGCTTGATAAATTTAAGAAATACTTTGGCAAAGGCAAAAAGCCGTCAATTCAAGAAATCGTACGCGAACCAACTTCGGGTGGAATCGTATATCGCCACGCGAAAAATGGCAAAGACTTAGAAATTTTGCTCATTCAAGACGCCAAAGATCGCTGGACAATACCGAAAGGTCATATTGAAGAAGGCGAAACAGCCGTTGCCACGGCTCGTCGAGAGATTGGCGAAGAAGCCGGCCTAAAAGACGTCGATATGCTGGGATGGCTCGGCAAAATACATTTTCGCTACCGCCGTATGGATAAATTAGTTCTAATGACGACACAAATTTACCTAGTTCGTGCCAAGGGCGACACCAACGCTATCCAAAAAGAAGAATGGATGAATGGCATCAAATGGTTTACGTTTAACGACGCGCTAGATGCGATTGAGTACGAGGACATAGCCAAACTTATGCTGAAAGCAAAAAAACGTATACGCGAGGAAAAACTATAATGTCTGGCATGCAAACAGCACCCTACCAAGATTTTGCAAAAACCAAGCTTGGCTTTGAATTTAAAGACATCAATCTTCTTATCACCGCGCTCACGCATAGGAGCTATGTCAACGAACACAAAAAAAGTGTTTCAGAACACAATGAACGTCTTGAGTTTTTGGGTGACGCCGTGCTTGAACTCGCAGTGACCGACTATTTATTTCAGAACTTTTCAGAGCAAGAAGGCATACTGACAAGCTGGCGAGCGGCGCTTGTGCGAACTGAAAGCATCGGTGACGCTGGTGCAAAACTGGGCTATGAACCACTGGTGCGCATGAGCCGTGGTGAAAAGCAGGGAAGCGAGCGTGCACGCATGCAAATTCTCGCCAACGCATTCGAAGCGGTAATTGGTGCAATCTACCTAGAGCGTGGCTACAAAGACGCAGAAGCGTTCATTCACAAGCACATCAGCAGCAAGCTCGAAACAATTCTCGATGAAGGTACGTGGCGTGACCCCAAATCGCATCTGCAAGAAGTGTCGCAACGTATCGATAGCGCAACGCCGCACTACAAGGTGCTCAGCGAAGATGGTCCTGATCACGACAAGATGTTTACTCTCGGTGTGTACGTTGATACCAAATTGATGGGCAAGGGGAAAGGCCACTCGAAACAGGTGGCCCAGCAGCATGCTGCCCGTGCGGCTCTGAAAAAATATGCTCGTCAAACCGGTGAGTCATTGACTCCAGAGGTAAAATAGGGTAAAATCGTACAGAACTAACAAAATAACTTTAAGATAAGTACAGAAAGAAGTGTTATTCATATGCTCGCAATTCGTTTGCAACGACTAGGCCGTAAGGGCTACCCAGTATACCGTGTTGCCGTACAAGAAGCGTGGCGTTCACCTAGCAGTGGTCGCGTGGTCGCTTATGTTGGTAGCTACAACCCTCACACAAAAGAAGCTAATATCCAGGTAGAGACTGCTCAGAAGTATCTTGATAACGGCGCTCAGCCAACACCACGAGTGGTGAAATTACTCAAAGATGCCGGTGTAAAACTACCAAACTGGGTGCAACAGCCAGTGTCAGACAAGAACAAGTCTACTAAGAATACTGAAAAGCTACGTAAGAATCAGCCAAAAGAAGAAGCTCCAACTGAAGAGGCTCCAGCCGAGGAAGCACCTGCTGCTGAAGCCGCAGAAGCTGCGCCAGCAGAAGAATCTGCTCCTGCTGAAGCTGAAACCGAAGCCGAAGCAGACGCTCCTAGCGAAGAAAAATAGTATACCTCCGTATGCTACAATGACTACATGCATAAGCGTCGTGTAGCAGGGTTTACCATTGTCGAATTAGCGGCCGTGATAGTGGTCATTGCTATACTAGCGGCGATTATTTTAGTGTCATATGGTGAAAGTAGAAAGCGTGCCAATGATACAGCTGTGCAAAGCGATGTTTCGCAAATAGCGGACGCGCTCAATGTGTACTATTCAGACAACGGCACCTACCCAATAGACCAAACCGCATTTCTTACCGTAACATCAGCCAAAGTCTCACTTGAAAATTATGCAACCAGTGCCAACGCTATGCTGTATTGTGTCGATACAAACGCATCGTCAAATGGTAGGTCAATGGCCTTGATAGGGAAAAGTATCAGCGGTAAATCGTTTTACGTGAAAGACGAAGGCGCCGTAGCGGAATTTAGTGGCAGCTTCCCACCGGGCGGCAGCCCAAACGCAACCTGCCAAGCAGCCAATAGTGCTATTGCCACTGTTACGGCGGTCTGGGTGCACCAGAATGGTCGCTCAGATTCAGCCGGTGTTTCCGCCAATGGATGGCTAGTCAATGTCTTGTAGCATGATATAATAGCTTCGTACGATAGCATAAGCGACCGATAGACCAGAGGAGGGCCATATGTCGAGCATAGATCAGCAGTTTGTAGAATATATCGTAAAATCACTTGTCGGAAACCCAGACGACGTGAGTATTGAACGCAGCATTGATGAAAAGGGCGTACTACTTACTCTTACTGTTAATCCTGAAGATCTTGGCCGTGTGATTGGCAAACGTGGCATGACTGCACAAAGTCTACGTACACTTTTGCGTGCACTTGGCACGAAAAACGACGCACGTTACAACCTAAAAATTGTAAACAACGATGCAGATGCCGGTAGCTACTCAAGCTCAAGCAGTACTACTACGACATCAGACGACAGCTCAGACCAGCCTGTGGAAGAATCTACAGATGAAGCTGTGGAAAACAAGGAATCTGACCTCGCGAAAAATACACGAAAAGAGCTTGCAGAGCTCGATGACCTCGATATATAATAAGCATTAGTTCAACCAACTGCGAGAACTACAGCTCTATGCGAGCAACTTTTATAAGAGTTGAGAGCCTTATATGTCTAAATAACCGCCTTTTTTTGGCGGTTTTTTGGTGGGAAAAGTATTACAAATCAAACGCCCGCAGCCGGACTCCCAGGAACTCCCGGGAGTTCGACTGAAGGCGTTCGGATGCGGGCATGCCTCGCCTTTCTTGTGAGCTAGCTCTTGTCCATGCGAAGCTCACGCAGGAACTGCACGGTGGTCAGATCGACCAAGACACGCGCGCCAGTAGGGCGGTGCGTGAACTCGACATCTGGCTTCTCGCCACGCTTGGCGTGTGCCGCCTTCACGACGTCGTAGTCGTCTTCGACCTCCAACAGCCCCTCGCCGTGGAAACGGATCCTGGTGGCCAATGGGTCCTCCTTAAGCACAAGCAAGGGCGACTCTCGCCCGAGGGATACTTGGGCGTAGTATGAAAATATTAGCACATATTGATAAAAAAGTCAATAGCTGGTATGCTATCTACAGATGAGGAAGCTCCAAGTAATCACCCTGTTTCCGGAAATGTTTACCGGTGTCTTTGGCGCGTCTATGATGTGGAAGGCGCAAGAGGACAAGCATGTGGAACTCAGCACGATCAACCTTCGTGATTACGGCATCGGGCCACGCAAGCAAGTGGATGACACACCGTATGGTGGAGGTGATGGCATGTTGCTGAAACCAGAGCCACTGTTTGCCGCTGTCGAAGCTGCCAAAGCCAATGACCCTAACGCAAAAGTCCTGCTGATGACGCCACGGGGTGAGCGTTGGAAACAGGCTACGGCTCGGGCATATGCAGACGCTGATCAAGGCTATATATTTATTTGCGGACGGTATGAAGGTTACGATGAACGAATTACGAGCCTGGTGGATCAAGAGCTAAGCGTGGGTGACTACGTGTTAACTGGCGGGGAATTGCCAGCAATGACGATTATCGATAGCATAGTGCGCTTGATACCAGGTGTGCTAGGCGGCGAGACAAGCGCAGAGATCGAAAGCTTTTCAGACGGTGAAACCCTCGAATATCCACAGTACACTCGCCCAGAAGAATTTAATGGTATGAAGGTGCCTGATGTACTACTGAGTGGCCACCACGGTGAAATCGCGAAATGGCGCACCCAAAATAGCAAAAAATCGACAAAGTAAGAACTAACGAGAGCTTCAACTCGAGCGTTTCATAAAAATACGTTTGATGAAAGCGGGGGAGAAAGTGTTATTTTGAATTCAGTTCAAAATAACAAACCGGAGAGGCAAGCCCCTCCTTAAATACAACATAACTAATACGCCCCGAGACAATGGGGCGCATCAGAAAGAGTTGTGGTGGATATCGTATAGCGAAATCACAAAATTTTTGTTTTTGGAGTTTTTGTTTTTGCAATATCGCTCACCACTACTGTAGCCTCCCCGAAAGAAAAATACAAGGCTTATGTTTAAAAAAACAACACAATGTACATCGAGTTTGCCAGAGGATATGTTTGCCATCGCTAAACACCTTGGTAACGAACGCCTAATTTGCGGCTACGGATGCTATAGTGCAAAGATGCGTTGTGGGGTCTTCATCAAAATTTACATTACCGAAAGAAGAGTAAAAGGTTGCTGGGCATTGATTACCACCGGTTGGTGCGCTAAACCCAGTTCCAGGAGGGCAGCTACTCAGCAGGTAGGTGCTAGTTGTGTTAGATGATTCTCTGTATACCTGTACAATTGCGCCACACCGTGGAGTAAATGCTACTTCGGGAATAACTATAGAAATGTGTGCAACTGCAGGGTCGCCACCGCCAACACCCACAATTGCGTTACCGGCCGCGTCACTCATTAAACCGTCTTTAAAACCGTTTGCCGAACGCCAATTCGAGTCGGCCATTTCAGCTGGAGTAGGGTAGCTATCATTTTCTACCATATAGCGTTCCAGAAAATCACGCGAAGTTTTGGCTTGTGACTCATTACGAGCATCACGCGCGCGGCCCTGAATACCGTTGTACGCTACCACGGCAATAGCAGCCAGCACGGCAATTATCACAATCACGATAAGTAATTCGGTAATCGTAAAGCCGCGTTGTTTCATATCGTGAGTATAGTCGTAATCACACTCAAGCACAACCAGCATATTGCTTTTTCAGATGAGCCATCTCGGTTATACTACATGCATGGACACAGAAGAAATTGCAAGAATACGTACAAATTTTAGGCTAGTTTCTTTCGCAACGGCGATTGTGCTGGGCGTGGGGATAGTTTTTTATCATTTTGTCGAAAAGCTTAGCTATGTCGACGCGCTATACTTTAGTGTTATTACATTAACTACGGTTGGCTATGGCGACATTTCGCCTCAAACAACCGTCGGCAAGCTTTTCACGATAGGCTACGTGCTAGTAGGTATTGCTATTATCGCTACCTTTGCAAATTTGCTGCTAAAACGCACCATGGCAAACAGGCACGAAAAGCGAAACAATCGTAATGACTAATACAACGCGACAACGTGCAGCGTTGCTGGTAGGCTCAGCGTTCGTTGGCGTGTTTATCGCGCTCGTGTATCTTGGTTTCGAAGGCCTGTTGCATGTGATGCTTCATCTGGTGTGGGATGATATTTTTCACAGTGATTCAAACAAGATCGCAGCGCTGGGACTGTCGCTTGTGCTGGGTCTAACGTTCTTCGGAGCTCGGCAATGGCTTGATACAAAAGAAGCGAAAAAAGGTCGCCCGCTGAGCCAAGAATTTTTCGTGGTGTTACTGATTGGGTTTTTATCTTTGTTTGCTGGCGCGGCGCTCGGGCCAGAGGCAGTATTAATACCTGCTGCAATGATAGGCGGGCAATTAATAGCCAAACGTTTAAAGCTGCATTCGCATGTCGGATTATTTGGCCTTGCGGGCTTTGTTGCATTGTTCGTTGCGTTCTTTAGTTCGGTATTTGGCGGTCTTCTGGGACTGTATCTCGCCCACAAATCTAAGAGACTACAGTTCTCCATCATTGATTATATAGGGCTTGCGCTTGCGTCTGTTGCGGCGTTGTTTACGCTAGGCTTGTTTGGGCATCGAGGGGCTTTTCACTATCCTGAACAGTCGATTGGTTTCTCATTCATGGCAATGGCTATGTTGACAGTGTTTTTTATTGCAGGAATAGCATATCAGAAGCTGTTTATCGCAATGCTTAAGTGGGCAAAGGTCCTGTACGCCAAGCTGCAAAATACGTGGTACATGCATGGCTTTGTCGCAGGCACAGGCCTCGGCCTTCTATTTGTCGCTGGCGGCTATCTCGTACAGTTTACAGGCAATGAGGCAATCAAGCCAATATTTCAGCAAGCAGCCGCAATTGGTTTAGTCGGAGTTGTGTGGATTAGTCTTGTAAAGGTCGCTACGATTGCCTGGTCGCTTGGTATGGGCTACCGCGGCGGTCTTATATTCCCATTTGTGTTCGTAGCGAGCAGTGTTATTGCAGCTATAAGCTTGCTCACAAGTGAAATCTATCTTTTCCCCAGCATCTTCGCGTTCTTAGCTGGATTACTGTTCGCAGATCGCAAAACAAAAATCATTACAGGGCATAGCGGAGAAGAGTAGACGCTGTTATTTAGTGATCCGCGTCATAAGCTTCAGGTTTGAAATATATTGAGCAAAGTTCATGTTTGGGAATTGACTTGCGTACTTCATGTGTTTTTCCACAAATGAACGCTGATTACTTTCACCATTCAAGGGCGTATACACGCTACGAGTGTTATATCGTTTACTTCTTGCCATTTTTGTCAGTTCGTCATGAAGATATCTGCCGTTTATGGTTTCAGAGAACTGCGTAGTTTTTAAGTTAATGGTTCCTCTATTTTCTGTAGCGTTCAAATTCGGTAGTGATCGCAGTATTCTTACTATAGCACATTTATTGTAGAAATCACCACATTGATGTACAATGGGTACATAATAGACGGGAGTTGCATGGCTAAAAAAAGAAATCGACATAGTGCCGATATCAAGCGTGCTCGAAAGCGAAAGCAAAAGAGCAACAACCAAAAAAACGCTCGTTCATAACCAGCAAGCTACCGAAACTATGCGGTAGCTTTTTTTGCAGCTGCTGAAAAGTGGTTTACCGCCCTTAAAAGGGGGATTGCTTCTGTGCCTAATTGGGTGAGGGTGTAGGTCACATCAGCCCGTGAGCGTTCAGACCGCTCTAGTAGGCCACTTGCCTGCATATCCTTTAGTCGTTTCGATAGTGTCGCGGTATTTGCGTCGCTGATTCGTCGCTCTAGTTCTTTAAATCGCAGTGAGTTCCCATCGGAAAGTTCATCAATTACGCGCAAGGTCCAATAATCACTGAGAATTTTGAGGCTGGGAAGGCAGATTGGTTGTTTTGTATTGAGAGTCGTCATAAATATCTTGCTTTAAAATATAAAGTACTTTATATTAGATAGTACTATATAAATTATACCAAATGATCAATAGGAGGGTCAACATGAATGTAACCATTATCGGTAGTGGCAATATGGCAAAGGGCATTGCCACTCGACTTGTTGGAGGAGGGCACACGGTCACCGTGCATGCGCAAGATGAAGAAAAGGCGATGGAAATCGAAGGCGTAAACGTTGTAGTAGTGGGCAGTGAAACAGACGAGATAGTCGTACTTGCTACACCATACACAGAGGTTGAAAACATCGCGAAAAGCTACAATGGTTTTGCAGGGAAAATCGTCGTCGATATTTCAAACCCCGTCGATTTCAATACGTTTGAATTGCTACCAGAGCCAGGTGAATCTGGCGCTCAACACGTCGCAGATGTACTTTCAGCGGCAAAAGTAGTAAAAGCGTTCAACACAACGCTAGCCGGAGTGCTTGTTGCAGGAGAGGTAGAGGGCAGACAGCTCGACGTATTTGTCGCTGGTGATGACGACAAGGCGAAAAACGTCGTGAAAGAACTAATAAATTCGAGCAGCCTTCGCGCTATTGATGTTGGGCCGCTATCAGAATCTCGCCATCTCGAAGGCTTCGGCTTAATTCAGATGAAAATCCAAGACCAACTTGGTACAAACTGGATGAGTGCCCTGAAGTTTTTAGGGTAGTTTTGGGCACGCCTTAGTCTAGGTAGCCTATTAGTTGCAGAGAGCGTCGAAGCGACGGAACAAACTTATCTGGTTCATGGTTTAGCTCTGACGTAAGCTCATGTTTCGATACCCATCTGTACGCTTCGACCTCCTCGTCCTGGATTGTAATAGAGGTAGTGGTTTTGTCAGTAGTTGCCACATACCATTGGACAAAATATTTATGTTCTCCATCGTCAACGTATCGTTTCGGCCCTTTTACGAAAGTGAGATTTGTGACTCCGATTTCTTCCATGGTTTCATGTACTATGTTGTCATCGTATGTCTCATTCTCTTCGATTGTGCCAGACACGGCAGACATCCATTTTCCTGGGTTATTCTTTTTATCCCATTTTCGTTGAGTTATCAAAGTGTCGCCAGTTGCTTCGTCAGTCAGGAGTAGTGCCGACACGCGGTAGATATCACTTGGCTGCACATCCTGGTATTCTTTCAAATCTATTTGGTTATCATTTTCATCAACGATGATTACTTTTGCCATAAAGAAAGTATACAGGAACCGATAATTAGTTCACTATGTGGGGGATTCAATTACTTTTCTCCAGCCTATCAAAGAAAACTAGTTTGATTTATAGTCTATAGAGTATGGACAATAAAAAAGCTATTGTGTTTGATTTCGATGGGGTGATCACAGACGGTATACCATTTCATGATCAAGCTTACTCAAAGACATTTGAAACATATGGGTTGAACGTACCTCTTGATGAGCTGCATTCAATGATTGGCTCAACGAGCAAACAGGTTTTTGAAAAGGTATTCAATAATCATGACCTTGCGGCAGATCCAGAAGAAGCCAGCAGAAAACATGCTGCAAGTCTATTTAACCTATATGAGGAACAAGCCGAGATGCCCGAAGGTCTAGTGGGTTTTCTAGAGCATTGCAAAGAAAAAGGCCTACTTATTGGTCTCAGTTCTTCTACTCATTCCAATATTCTAAAAGCTGTATTAGAAAAATTTCAAATAAGTAATTATTTTACGGCAGTTGTCGGAGGTGAAGAAGTGTCTAAGGGCAAGCCAGACCCAGAGATGATACTAAAAGCGCTAGACTTACTAAACGTACAACCTGAGGATGCAATTGCCATTGACGATGCGAGAAGCGGTATCCTGGCGGCGAAGAGCATAAATATGTATGCGATCGCATATCTGAGATTCAGCAAAATAGAAATTCCTCAGGCAGACATCAATGTTTATAATTTTGAAGAAATTACCTCGAAGCAGCGCCCTTAACACATCGCTACTGTATTGATTCGATTACTTTTCTCCTGGCTGGGGATGAGGGATTCGAACCCCCGATCATGGGACCAGAACCCACTGCCTTACCACTTGGCTAATCCCCAGCATATGCCAGGAGAGAAATAATCGAATTGTTAACAACCGCTTTAGCTCCGACAATTGTACCGCAAAACGCCGTTTACCTCAAGAACTAGTCTTCTTTAGGAGGCCACGGTACAAGAGCATTGGTTTTGGCTGCGTATGCTTTCCAACCTGGCTTCGTGCTAGAGCGTTTTTCGGCGGGCGGAATACCCGACACAAACACAATCAATAGCGTGATGGCGAGTGGTCCAAGGAAGCCGACTAGTGCATATGGTGTGCCATACGTCATCATGCCGATACCCCACCATAGAAGGATCTCGCCAAAATAATTCGGGTGTCGCGAGTAAGCCCATAGCCCGTCTTGCATAATCTTGCCGCGGTTTTCAGGTACAGAAAGAAATACTTTCAGCTGCGCATCAGCCATTATTTCAATAAAGAAGCCGACTAACCATACGGCAATACCGAGCGATGCAAACGAAACTAGGGGCGTAACTGTACTTCCCACTATCAAAATGACTGGTAGTGATACGACCGTTGCCAACACAGCCTGTACTAGGTATATTCGAAGGTAAACCTGCAACGGAATATAGCGTTTTGGCCACTTTTTGCGTAGCTCAATATACCGCGGATCTTCGGAATTTGATTTTCGAAAACGCGAATAAATATGGTACGACAATCGTAGGCCCCACGCACTCACCATAAGTAGCAGTATGAAGATAACTGGCAGTAACTTTCCTTCACGAACCAGAAGGCTCAGCGCGATCACGATAAATGCTGGCCCCCAGGCGGAGTCGATGATATCGTAGCGCTTTTTGGCATACCCATAGGCAAATACGACACTTAGAAAAGCGAGTGCGGTGACGAAACTCCACACTATATCGTAGGAAAACGCGCCCATGCTACATTCCTAGTTGTTTCAGTGCGAAGAATGAAAGTGTCGTGACAGTGCCGGTTAGAACAGCGCCCCAGATCAAGTCAACGATGACGAGCTTTAGCGGCCAATCCTTGAGTGTAGCCAGGTTTGTAAGGTCGTAGGTTGCATATGCGACAAAACCGAACAGCGCACCAAGCCCTGCTGCTAGTAGCCACGAATCCTTCTCGAGTGCCGGTGTGAGCGCGAACACCACGATACCTACCACGTAAATTACGTAAAAGGCAACTGCGGCCACCATGTTTGGCTTTTCTAGCAGCAATTGTCCTATTTGGCTTTTATAAAATTTGTTTGCGACAACTGCCAGCCAAAACGCGTCGATCACGCCCATAATACCGCCAGCTATCAATATTCGTAGTAAAAATTCTCCCATAACTCTATTATACAAGACGGTGCAATACCTACGCATATGTCAGTAATAATTCGTATTATTGCCGATGGCACCGTACTACTTGCAGGGTAGCCACCAAAATACTATTGTCGCCCCGAAAACAAAAAGCTGATACAATAGTGTAGTCAAACAGGGAGAACAATATGGCTAAAATAATAGAGGCACGAGACCCACGAGTCACGTGGGTAACAATGAACTGGCGGGCAATTATTTCTATAGGATTAATAGGTCTACTGGTTGGCGTCGTCACGTACGCGTTGAACCTGGTGTTACTGAACTATGTATTTGAACCAATAATGTGTCGTGAAAGTGTGATGGACGCACGCTGTGGCAACAAAGAGGGCTTTGCCAGTGCTGTTGCGATTATCTTGGGCTCGATGGTGGGGCTTGTGTTCTTGGTACGCGAACGAGTGTATCGGCCGCTCCTCGTTATTCTTGCGGTCGGCTTATCAATGTGGGGAGTATTTTCAGTTGTAACAGCAATGCCATGGCTGATGGCGACTGCTACTATAGCAATCGCGTTCGCACTGAGTTATATGTTGTTTGCGTGGGTCGTGCAGCCCATTAGTCTGGCGGTTGCGCTTGCGCTTGCCACTGTAGCGGTTGTCGCAATTCGACTCGTGCTCACGGCCTAGTGATATACTAGAGGCATGACAACAGAACTTATGGTTACGCTAGTACTGGCAGCTTTGCTGGTTGGGTTTGCCCTCGTTATCTTTGTGCTAAATTCGCGGCTAAAAGAGCTGAAAAACTCCAGTGCTGTTGAATTAGTAAAAAGTGATGTAACAGAACTAACTCGCAGCATAACTCAGTTACAAACTGCTATGGGTGACAAGCTTGAGCGTTCCAATACGAACATTCAGCGTTCGGTGCAAAAGCAGCTTTCTGAAAGCGCCAAATTAGTCGCCGATGTGACCCAGCGCCTAGCGAAGCTCGACGAGACGAACCGGCGCGTGGTAGATGTAGCCGATGAGCTAAAAACACTACAAAATGTACTGTCGAACCCCAAGCAACGTGGCGTGTTTGGCGAATACTACCTGCAAACGGTACTCGATAACGTGTTGCCACCAGGTAGATTCCAAATGCAATACAAATTTAAAGACGGCGAAATTGTCGACGCGGTGATTTTTCTTGAAAAAGGGCAGATTTTGCCAATAGACAGCAAATTTAGTCTTGAAAATTACAACCGCATGATTGAGGCCAGCGGCAAAGAGCGCGACGCCTTGCTTGCAAAAGTAAAGGGTGACCTAAAGCTTCGTATCGACGAAACCAGCAAGTACATTCGCCCCAGCGAAAACACCATGGACTTTGCATTTATGTTCATACCTAGCGAATCGCTCTACTACGATTTACTGATAAACAACATTGGCGAAGGTGGCAGTTCTCGAGACTTAATCGAATATGCATTCCGCGATAAACGGGTAATTATCGTGAGCCCCACCAGCTTCATGGCGTACTTGCAGACAGTGCTGCAAGGTCTACGCAGCTTGCAAATTGAAGAACAAGCCAAAGATATCCAGGTGCGGGTAGGAAAGCTGGGCCAGCACATCGCCAAGTTTGAAACATTCATGCAAAAGCTTGGCGCCAGTCTATCTACCACGGTCAATCATTTTAATACTGCCCACAAAGAGCTCGGCAAGGTAGATAAAGATGTCGTAAAGATTGCCGGAAATGAATCTTCAGTAGAGCCATTGCAAATTGAAAAACCTAGTCAGGAATAATACACAACACCCATTGTGTACGGGTGTTGTGAAAGTCAGTGCCGTTTGGCTACAAGATAGTATCGTTGCTATTACTAGAAAAGCGGTGCAATCGGATCTTTGCTAGCGTTTACTGTAAAAGTTTTCTTTGTATACGAATAGCCGTTAGTGCTGTTGATGAGCGGGCTCATTTCGAACGTAGGGTTACTGCCGACAGCGTACCAATTAGACGAAGTATAGTGGGCCCAATCGCAAACAGTCGAGTTCGATACATAGGCTGCGTCTGCGTATGAATTTAGGTTATAGTCGTTCGTAACTTCCATACTCACACCTACTGAACCCGTGAACAGTGGATCGCCCGAGACATTCAAATCATTAAGGCAAATACGTGCGCTTGTCGGGTAGATTTTTGTGTGCTTGTCTCCACAGTCCATATACAGCTGCATAATATCTACGCTAGCATAGCCCACTCCTACAACAGTACCGTTGTCATTGAAGCGATCCCACGAAAAATTCCTTGTTTTAAAGCTAGCTCTTGTCGGACTTTGCTGGCTACATGATGCCGCATTAGCTGGTGAGGTAACCAGTGTAAATGTACTGACAAGCAAAGCCGCCGCCGCTAATGCGTGTTTGAATTTTATCATTGTTCCCCCTTGCACCGTTGTGGTGGCATTATGGATTGATGTGTCATATGGACCTTCCACGGTGCATATACCCTGATAGTATTCTGAGAATTAATTTGTGTCAATATAAAACATCCGCTACGAATTGTAGCGGATGTTTTGTGAAATACCGGAACTAGTATTTTGCTTCAGATTCTTTAGTGACTAGGTCGTTCAGGGCGAAGCCAAGTACACCACCTACGAGTGATGCTAGAACGTATACCATGATTGGCCATAGGTCCCATTGCACTGCTTGCAGAGCACCTGCAACAGCAGGGTTTAGAACCGCGCTTGCACCAACATAGCTTGCTGCACTACCAGCTAGCAGTAGACCAACATACAGTCCACCACCAACAGTAAATGCTGCGCTAAATCGTTCTTTCATTCGCATCGCGCTCGCTACTGCAAAGCCGAATACTACAGCACCTAGTAGTTCTGCTGAAAGTACCACCCATTCCTTACCTTCAGGAATAGCCGCTGCCTTGAATAGTTCTGGCGCAGTTTGGCCGAACTGGGCAGCTTGGTCACTTACTTCAGGAGCAGCGTTTACAAATGCACTCATTACTACTAGTGCCATCATCGCACCAAGTACTTGTGCTACAAGGTAGCTAACAGCACGAGCGCCGTTAATACGCTTGGTAGCCCATGCGCCCACAGTGATAAGTGGGTTCACGTGTGCACCGCTCATTGCGCCAATTGCTAGCACGATTGCAGCCAAGCCAAACAAAATGAATAGTGGTTGGCCAGACACAGCAATCACGACAGCTGCGAAAATAAACGTGCCGATAAATTCGGCGACTGATGCTGCAAGAAGAGGTGAGCGGCTGAAGCTAAACTTCTTTGCTGCACGACTTGATGCACTAACTGTTTTTACGGTCGTTGTTGTTTTCTTGGCGACTGGAGCCGACTTCTTTGTGGTCGACTTTTTCTTGGCAGTCGAGGCAGTTTTTTTGGTTGCCATAGAATATTTCCCTCCTTACTATGAAAATATGGTTTTAGTATACCATAGTCAGTCTGAGCGCAATATGAGAGTGCTATAATACAAACACTATGTCATTATTTGTACGCCAACAAAACGAACGCACCGAGTTACAAAAGCGTCTTGCTGCTGAACTCGCCGAAAAAGCAAAGAAAAAGGCTGCCGCTGGCGAAAGTGATTTGCCTGATGGTGTGACTGACTCAGCGTACCTGCGCAATACACAGCAGACCACTTCGCGCGCATGGCTCTGGATTCTTCTCACGCTGGTAGTAGGCGGTATACTTATTTGGCTTGTTCTCGTAACCCTGTAACGCTATACTATTCAACAGATGAGTTCATTCGACGATATTGCTGGTGTGCGCGAAACATTATTTGCGCGCTACGAAACGCTTGAAACCAAAAGCGACATCTTAAAATCTCCAGAACTAAAACAGCTGTTTAGTAAAATTCCATCTCTTCCGCCCGAAGAGCGTGGGGCATTTGGCCAGGCTATCAATCAGCTTTCAAATGAACTAAAAGAAAAAGTTGCCGCCGATGCACACGCTGCGAATGAACTTCCTACCATTGATGTTACTGCCCCATTTGATGTAAATGCTAGCAAACCAAGCCTTCTGCCAAGCGAGCACGGCACCACACATCCACTCACGCAAGAAATTGCGAAACTCAGTGATATTTTCGGCCGGATGGGGTACGTAGTAGAACAATCTCGTGAACTTGACGATCAGTACCACATGTTTGAAACATTGAACTTTCCAAAAGGCCACCCCGCACGTGACGATTACGACACCTTTATGACTGAAGAAAAAGATGGTGACGGCGAACCATTCGTGGCGCCAGCTCACACCAGCACCATGCAAAACCGCATTTTGAAAAAGTACCACGCGAACCTAGAAAGTGGCGAAGCTATCGCCGCAATCGTGCCAGACCGTGTATTCCGTAATGAAGATCTTGATGCACGCCACGAGCACACGTTTTATCAGCTTGAAGGTGTATACGTGGCAAAAGATGTTCATGCTGGCATGTTGATTGCTACATTGCAAAAATTCCTCGAAGAATACTATGGTAAAAAACTCGATGTTCGTGTGAATCCTTTTTACTTTCCGTTTACCGAGCCAAGTTTCGAATTCGCACTTTCTTGCCCCTTCTGCGAAGGAAAGAGTGACAATTGTAAAGTATGCAGCGGTGAAGGCTGGGTAGAGCTGCTCGGCTGCGGTATGATTCACCCGAATGTTCTAAAGGCTGCAGATATAGACCCGAATGAATACACCGGCTTCGCGTTTGGTTGTGGTATTGATCGTCTGGTGATGATGAAATACCAAATCGAAGATGTCCGCCATTTCGAATCAGCAAAATTAGATTTTTTGAGGCAGTTTTAATGAGTACAATATTCGACGACATCGTTTCAGGCAAAATGAAATCATGGAAAGTGTGGGAAGACGATGAATTCGTTGCGTTCCTCACGCCGTTTCCAAACACACCAGGCTTTACCGTGGTAATTCCAAAGCAAAACCCGGGCGACTATGTGTTCTCGCTAGACGATGAACTGTATATACGCTTCCTCGTAGCCACGAAGAAAGTCGCCAAATTGCTAGAAAAGGCGCTCGACACGCAGCGTGTGGCACTGATTTTCGAAGGTACCGGCGTCGCGCACGTGCACGCCAAACTTATTCCTTTACACGGTGACCTGGCAAACGAAACTGGTGTCTGGAGCCCACACCAGGAATTCAACGAAGAATACCAAGGCTGGCTCACCACAGCCGAAGGTCCAAAAATGAGCGACGAACGACTCGATGAGTTGCAGAAACAGATTGTTGAGGCCGCATGAAAGTAAGCCTTAATACAATCAAACAATTCACGCCCATCGATATTTCTGTCGATGAATTAGTGCAGAAAATTAATCAGCAGCTTGGCGGTATCGAAGAAGTTATAGACCTCGGCGCGCGCTACGACGGGGCGGTTATCGTACAAGTTGTAGAATGCGAAAAGCACCCAGATGCCGATAAATTGAATGTATGTAAAGTTGACGATGGCAGCGGCCAGCTAACACAGGTAGTGTGCGGTGCGCCCAATGTGCGTCCTGGCATTACGGCCGTGTGGCTAAAGCCTGGTGCTACAGTGCCATCTACCGCTGGCGACCCAGAACCATTTGTACTATCACCGAAAGAACTTCGCGGTGTAGTCAGCAACGGCATGTTGGCCAGCGCCAAAGAGCTAGGCATTGGCGAAGATCACGATGGCATCGTAGAGCTCGTAGACGCAGATGTTGCCGAAGGTAAAACACTCGAAGTCGGCGCTAGCTTTGCCGAAACATTCGACCTAGATGACACGATCATCGATATTGAAAACAAAATGTTCACGCACCGCCCAGACCTTTTCGGGCAGCTTGGTGTGGCGCGCGAAATTCGTGCAATCTTGCAGCCTGAACCAAGCGCCACAGAACATTCAGAACAATTCACTGATGACGCCGACTGGTACTGGCGCGAATGCAGTTTTGAAGGCGCCGAAGGCTTAGAGCTACACGTAAGCAACGAAACGCCAGAGCTTGTGCCTAGATTTATGGCAGTTGCGCTGAACAACGTGACAGTTAGTCAAAGCCCTATGTGGCTGAAAACCACACTGGTTCGCTGGGGTTCAAAGCCTATCAACAACGTGGTCGACCTCACAAATTACATTATGCTACTCACTGCTCAGCCAACTCACGCCTACGATTACGACAAGCTGCGTGGCCACACGCTAAATGCGCGCATGGCGAATGAAGGCGAACAGCTCGAACTCCTAAATGGCAAATCCTACAGTCTGGATACAGATGATATCGTGATAGCAGACGGCGAGGGTGCAATTGGCCTGGCTGGAATAATGGGCGGTAATAATAGTGAAGTTTCTGCTGATACGACAAGCATTGTGCTAGAAGTCGCCACGTTCGATATGTACGCCGTGCGAAAAACAGCCATGCGCCACGGAGTCTTTACCGACGCATTAACGCGGTTTAATAAGGGCCAGTCATACCTGCAAAATCATCGAGTGCTAAATCGACTCATGCAGCTTATGGGTGATATTGCTGGCGCGCAACAAGCCAGTGATGTGGCTGATCTCACAGGAGAAAAATCGGCTAAAAACCAAGAAAGTATTCATGAACCATTACGAATAGATGCAAGTTTCGTAAACGAACGACTTGGTGTAGAGCTCAATGCCATTCAGATAGGAAATATTCTACGCCCGGCACAATTCGCAACCTATCGCCCAGATGATGGTGCAGAAAGTGAAGTACTCATTCATTCGCCGTTTTGGCGAACGGACATTGAGTCGCCAGAAGATATTGTTGAAGAAGTCGGCCGTTTGTATGGTTTTGATAAGCTACCCCGCGAACTGCCACTACGTCACACTACGGCAGCGCCGAAAAATGCCCAGCTTGTACTGAAGCAATCGGTTCGAAATAAACTGGCCGCTGCGGGCGCCAACGAAGTGCTGACCTACAGTTTCGTGCATGAACATACCATTCAAAAAGCCGGTCAAGATGCCGCACACGCCTTCAAGCTTTCCAATGCGCTCAGCCCTGACCTTCAATACTATCGGCTCAGTATTATGAGTAGCTTACTCGAAAAAGTGCATATGAATTTCCGCGCTGGGCACGACCAGTTCGCATTGTTCGAAATGGGCAAAACACATTTCAAGGGTGAGATGGACGAAAGCGACCCATCTGTACCCAACGAAGATAACCACCTGGCACTTGTGCTGACATATGGCGACAAACAACAACCAGCCGGCGGCGCATACTACCAGGCACGAAACTACCTACAACAATTAATAGACCTTCAGAACGTAGAATTAAAACCACTGTCAGAATTCGACCTTTCTACCGACGAATGGGGAGCTCAACTTTGCTCAGTCTACGCGCCAAAACGCTCGGCGGTCATTGTAAAGGACGGCCAAATTTGGGGAGTAGTAGGCGAATTCACTGCCAAAGTTCACGATGCATTCAAATTGCCGGCCTATTCAGCAGGCTTTGAGGTTCACCTAGATATTTTGAAACAAAATGAAAAAGCCTACCGCCCGCTTTCACGATACCCGAGCACATGGCAAGATATTTCACTGCAGGTTGCAAGGAGTGTTTCCTACGTCAGCGTATTTGAAACCGCTAAAAATGCAGCACATGCAGCTGCCAAAGACATTGAAGTTGAGCTCACGCCGCAAAGTATTTATCAGGCAGAGGATGACAGTGAACATAAAACCATCACCCTGCGAATAAAACTTACGCACCACGATCGCACACTCAAAGAAGTCGAAGCGACTGCAGTCACCGAAGCCATCGCCGCTGCCGCTGGCAGCGAACTTGGTGCGCAGCACATGTAGTCTGCTATACTAGGAAAGCTTTAACAACATATCACGAAGCGGCCAGAGAACTGACTCGACGACCCGCTAGCAACCAGCGCGTATACGTGCAAGGTGCTCCATTCAGCCCAAGAAAGGGAAAGATGTATGACACACTTTCGAACCGCGGAGTCGGTATCTCCAAAACACCCAGACAAACTATGCGACCAAATATCGGACGCAATATTAGACGCGTACTTGGCGAACGATCCAGACGCACGCGTAGCTGTCGAGACCGTTGGCGGACACGGCAAGATATTTATCACAGGTGAAGTGTCTAACAGCTCGCATCCAAAAATTGAACCAATAGTGCGGCGCATAGCTGGCGATATAGAACTCAACATTCACCTCGCGAAACAAAGCAGCGAAATAGCCAGCGGTGTCGATGCGGGTGGCGCAGGCGATCAAGGCATTATGGTGGGGTACGCGTGCAATGACACGCCGCAAAAGCTGCCGCTGGAAGTGGTGCTGGCGCGCGATTTAAATCAAACCCTTTTCAAGCGCTGGCCACACGATGGCAAAACTCAAGTCACGTTGCTTGGCAATGAAATTCATTCAATCGTGGCAAGTTTCCAGCATGCACCGCACGATGAGCTCAAGCAAGCAGTGAAAGAATGGGCGCGAATCCAAAATTATGTATCGCCGTGCTTTGTAAAACATCGAAACACCAACCCAACGCTTCACATCAATCCAGCCGGCGACTGGCAGCAAGGCGGGTTCGATGCCGATGCAGGCCTCACCGGTCGCAAATTGGTGGTAGACAATTACGGCCCACGCATCCCCATAGGCGGTGGTTGCTTTTCTGGTAAAGACCCTTCCAAAGTCGACCGCTCGGCTGCCTACATGGCGCGCAAAATAGCCCTCGACTACCTCGCGCGTTTCCAAGCCCGCGAAGTCTACATTTACCTAGCATACGCAATCGGCTACGATCAGCCTATCGAAGCTAGCGCTGTGGTAGATGGGGTAGAAAAGCAGGTAGAAGGCTATGACTTATCACCTCGTGGTATCATAGCGGCGCTCCATTTACAGCGGCCAATGTATGAACAAACCGCTCGTTATGGTCATTTCGGTCATCCCGGTTTTGCATGGGAATCGTCGAGCAGTTAAGCAAGCCTATACTAAACGACTATCAAGCATTGCGCGAATATTGCCAATCGCGAACATGCCTTCATTGTCGGTCACGGGTGATTCGTCAATTTCAATCACGAGTTTGCGTAGTCCAGCTAGTATCGACCGATACGTCTCAAACACAGCGTCTGCTTCCATGCTTTCCAGCAAAGCTACCACCGATTGTATCGCTGGGCGAAACACGGTTCGGTTGCGCACGCCGTCTGATTTGCTGGTATTAGCCAAAAAGCCCGCTACGCTCGCAGCCTGAACCGCTACAAAGCGCGTAATCTGCAAGGCCTCCAGTTCGTTATAGCCATCTTCGTCGCCTAACACTGGGTGTATGTCTATATCGATGTAATGAATCAGCGGCTTCGATTTGGGTGCTGTGCGACCATATACCCATTGTTCAGATTTATAGGTATCTAGCAGCACGGGTTTTCGTTCGGCAATTCGCTGCTGGTAATATTCAGCCAGCATTTCGTACATTTCGTTTACCTGTTTTATAAAACTAATTGGTGGTATTTTTGTATTGCCGTGCATAGCATGCAGTAGTTCGGTCACCGATTTTCCATCCACAAAGCTCGATACTAGCATCGCGCCATCTGGCCCTTCGTAAGGCAGGTAGGGCACTACGTTCATAGCGGTCGCAAAATCATTCAGCACTGCCATACGCGCTGCAAAATCATCATGGTTGGTGATAAATTCGCCGTCTAAATCGTACAGTTGGCGCAGCACTACCGACCCAACACGGTCCACGAGCAGTGGCTCGGCACCAATTATCGAGCGATCATCAGGCTTGTCGCCGCGTAGCTCAATCGGCTCTAGGCGGGCTCGCACATTGTCGGCTATCGGTTGCCGGTTCAAAAATTCTGACGTATACATTAGTATTATTATATCATAATTTATTATATAAGTCTATATAAAGCAGTACAGAAGGCCTCATTGCATTTTTCGCCTTAAAGTAGCCTGTAGAAGCAGTAAACCAACACCGAAAAAATGCCTTACCAGCTCAGCAGCTCTGCGAGGATGCTTTGGTCACCGCACGCGGTATTACTAGCGTGAGCTAGTATCGACAAATTACTTAAAAAGTGATACAGTTTCCCTAATGACGGTGACTCAAGGATTAATGCAAGAATTTGCTCGCTATGCGAGTGAAGATCTAAATAAGAATATGGGCCTTCCGGCTGGCTACGATCAGTCTATGGGCAATCGCTGCGATATTCTTACTTACGATGTGATGGAAGCCATGAAACACCGCAGCGTATTACTGCGCCGTGAGCTCCACCAAGATGAAGATGGCAACTGGCATTATCTGCTCGCAAACGAGCCCCGCTACTGCGAGCCTACAGACGACGACCTAGTGACAGACCTTAACCCATGGCAATGGCGCACATACGGCGGCGGTATACTACACGCACCACGCGCCGAGCTTATGCAGGCGCTCAATGAAGCCGGCGCGCCAGATACGTTCGTTGCCCTTCGTTCTATGGCTACTATTACCAAAATACACGACACGCGTATTAATCCGTTTTTCAAGTAGGACCATCGATGTGATGTTTGGCGAAAACGTGCAGTTATCTGGCTTTGTAGGGTTATTTTTGGCGATTATTGCAATGACGGTTGTGAAGGAGTTGTTGATGTTTGTTGATTCAAAACTTGATACTACTTCTACTTTTGGGCGGCAAAAGTAGCAAAACCGCTTCCTTTGTAAGCAAACGAAGCCGCCCCAGACCCCGTAGAGCCCCCAGACCCCAAGAAAACTGAATAT
>JAUIII010000007.1 GCA_030431855.1 bacterium | reverse complement strand
ATGGGGTGATACCACTACTAAAAACAGACAAGGAACTGCGAGAAAATATCATGTCTGAATTACCAGAAAAACAGGTAAAGCGCCTGAAAGCGCTTATCCAAGAGGCTGAGACAAATTTAGCAGCCGCCAAAGAGTTATTAATTAGTATTTTGGGTGACGATGACCACATTGTTACACCAAATAGCAGCCGCGAAGAAGTCAGCGGCAAGGTTGTCGAGGGCGTATTTGATGGCCAAAAAATGGCCGGCCCAGACGGCAAAGAATATCCAGTACCTGCTAACTACGCCTCAAAATCTAAGCTTGTTGAAGGCGACATATTGAAGCTAACTATTGCCGACGACGGCAGCTTTATTTACAAGCAAATTGGCCCAGTAGACCGCACACAGGTCATTGGTACCCTGCAACAGCACGACGGCGCTTACTATGTCGAAGCAAACGGTCGCGAATACCGCATATTGCTGGCTAGCGTCACCTACTTCCGCATCAACGTTGGCGACCAAGTCACCATCATCGTCCCAACAGACAACCAAGAAGCTACCTGGGCAGCTGTCGAAGCTGCACTATAGGCGACTTCGCTTCATGAGAGAACCGAGATAGGTTCTCTCATCACGTAGTGAGACGAAAGTTCGTCTGCACTGACTGCTCTCTCCTGAACGCTAACAAAATAAAACCGGAGTAAATCCGGATTTTATTTTAGAAAAGTATATATTGACTTTTTACTACTTCTGTGTTATTATTTCCTCATCTGAGGTCCATCACTACCCAAGTACGGAGAACTCATGAAGCACCTGAAGAAAGCTCTTGCGTGGATCTTGCTCGGCATCGCCGTGGCTCTGGTCTACGGATGCGGACTCATGTTCACGCGTTCGATCCAGGCCATACACGACGCCAATGGGTACAACGATGCAGCCGAGAGCACCACGGCCCGTGCAAGCGAAGTCCTCGCATCGAGCAAGCAAGAGTACGGCGGGATCGTGACACTGGAGGCCCTCGACGAGGTCGACCGTCTGCTCGCCCAGTCGTGGGACTCGATCGACTCCAGCTACGCCGCTCAACACGAGTCGGACAAGTACAACCTGTACGCTCTCGGCTACGCCGCGGGAGCAATCCTGGCCATCAGCGTCATGCCGCCGCTGATGAGTACCAGAGTCCGCTGAGCAAGGCATCATCAGTGGCACGCCACCGAAAAGGGTTCGCCGAGTTAGCTACAATCTAACTCAGCTTGAGCCAGTTCGGTGGCTCTTTTCGTATCAGTTATATTTCAATTTTAGGTAAAATACCGCTAATGCCATAGCCAGGGTAATCGAACTCATTGTGATAAGAGATATGCTGCTAATCAGCAGACCGTATACCACCCACAGCACTTGGCCAGTGATACTTATTAACATCCAGCCCCACGATAGGTCGCTGGTAGATTTTGTTTTGAGTGATTTTATAAACTGTGGCAACAGTGCCAATGCAACCATAGAACCCGCCAGAAAACCAACAATTTCAGCATTCATATGCTCATCATAGCAAAGTTTTGTTTATAATAGAGTTAATGGCAAAAATTCATTTCAAATATGGCGCTATGAACAGCGGCAAGTCTGACACGCTGATAAAAACCGCGTACAACTACGAAGAGCGCGGCCTAAAGGTGCTGGTGATAAAACCTGGCATCGACACAAAAGGCGAAAATAAAGTAGTTGCGCGTGGCGGGCATGAACGAACCGTCGATATCATGGCACCAGATGACATGGATATAGAGAATGAAGTTCTGAAATATAAAGACATTGCCTGTATTTTAGTTGACGAGGCACAATTTCTATCGCAAAAACAAATCAGTCAGCTATTTACCCTTGCAAAACAGCACGATATCTCGGTTATTTGCTACGGCTTAAGGGCAGATTTTCAGACGCAGCTGTTTCCGGGTAGCGAACGTTTGTTTGAAATTGCCGACAATATCGAGAAACTCCCCACCATGTGCTTTTGTGGCAGCCAGGCCGAATTCAATACACGTAAAGTAAATGGTAAGTATGTATTCAAAGGGGACCAAGTAGCCATAGAAAATGGCGATAATATCATCTATGATTCCCTTTGTGGAAAGTGCTACATTCGCGAAGGCGGGACTATTTAAACCGGCGCTTCCAGCTGAGGCCCAGATTTACCATCACCGCAAGATACATTTGGCGGACTGGCACAATCCAGTCGATAGGATATGTCGATGTAATCGTGAATAAAAAGATAGCTGATGCGAGTAGATTAAATCTCCACGGCAAAGGGTCTTCAGATTCAGGTCGTTTAAATGTCTTCACTATAAGCGGAATAGTTGAAATCATTATCACGACGCTCAGCACATATACATTCCATGCCGCGCTAGCTGTTGCATACCACACAATCAAACCGACGCCTGCTCCAGCCAGAGAAAACTTATCGATAGAAGAAAAATCGTAATTTTTGCTACGCATGGCCACGAACACGATGAATAGATTGATAATCGTTGCTAGCCCAGTAAATACCGCTGCGTAAAACGCTTGCTCTACCAGCAGCGCAACAAATTGCGACGCAGAGGTAATCGCAAGTACAGCGAAAGTACTCACGCTCACACGGACTTTTCCTTTCGCTACGCTCATTCCATACCATATAAAGGAAAAAGCAAACAGCAGCGACGACAACACACTTGCGGCAACAGCGATATTCATAGCATTAGCATATCAGAATTTCACGAATAAAATACCTAAAACCACAACGCTACGAAAGGTTAAAATGACATATAATAGAACAAATGGGTAAAGCGTTGTATCGAAAATACCGTTCGCGGTCGCTTGAAGAGGTTGTCGGGCAACCGCAGGTGACTGAACTATTAGCGCGCGCCTTGAAACAAGGGCGCATTGCTCACGCATATCTATTTACCGGTCCAAAAGGCGTCGGCAAAACATCTATCGCGCGTATTTTAGCGCACGAGATCAACAACTTACCGTATACCGACGAGTCAACTCACCTCGATATCGTTGAAATCGATGCCGCCAGCAATAATGGCGTCGAAGACATTCGCGACCTGCGTGAAAAGGTGCGCTTAGCCCCCACTAGTGCGCCAAAAAAAGTCTATATTATAGACGAAGTGCATATGCTATCAAAACCTGCCTTCAATGCGCTTCTCAAAACCCTTGAGGAGCCGCCAGAACACGTCGTGTTTATCCTCGCTACTACAGATATCGATAAAATTCCCGGCACTATTCTTAGCCGTACTCAGCGCCACAATTTCCGACGCGCCACAGATGCGGATATCGTAAAGAATTTGCAGCGAATTGCCAAAGAAGAAGACGTCACGGTGTCTAATGAAGCACTCGAAATTATAGCTCGTCATAGTGATGGCAGCTTCCGCGATAGTGTAAGCTTATTTGATCAGTTGGTATCGTTGGCAGACAAGAAGGAAGGTATAAGTAAAAGCCTCGTATCGACAAGCCTAGGCTTGGCAACAGACGATCATATTGAAGCACTACTAGAAGCCAGCGTTCGCCACGATATCGCTGTCATTTCTCGCACTCTCGACGAACTCGCCAAGCGTGGTACTCCTACAAAAACCATCCTACATCAACTTGTCGAACTGATTCATCAACGGATGGTCCAGCAACCCGAGCTCATACAGCTACTAGATCAGCTACTTGAACTTCATAAGGCAACGATGCCGGACATGAAGCTACTCACTACCTTGGCGCTGTATAAAGATGCGCCGCGTGATACAGTACAAGCGCCCGCAGAGAAAAATATGGCCAGCACAGCAACAATCACAGAGTCGCAGTCGGCTAACGACCCGGAGGATGTCGCTGCTAACATTCCGACCCCGAAGGCTGCCGAGAACGTCAAGAAAGCCTCGTCAAAAGCTGCGCCAGCCAAACCAGCAGCAGAACGACCAAAAACTGCACCGAAACGTTCAAGCAAAATGAAGGCAGCTACGGAGTTCGACTGGCCAAAATTGCTTGAGCATGTTCGTACACATCACGTGGCCCTGCATAGCGTTCTTTCACGTTGCGAGCCTGAAATCTCCGGCGAAACACTGACCCTGTATACGAAAGGGCAGTTCTATAAAAAACGGCTCGACGATAGCAAATATCGCGCTCTATTGACCAAGTCACTAGGTGAACTTAACTTTGCAGAGTATGAGATTGAAACGAAACCAACGGCACTACCGCCCAAAGATAGCCAAGCCGCCAAGGTTGCTGCTATGATGGGAGGAGGAGAAGAGGTGAAACTAGATGGCGAATAAAACAGTGCCGGCCGGCAAAGTGCCCCCACAAAGCCTAGACGCGGAAAAAAGTTTGTTAGGAGCCGTGCTCATCGACGATGAGGTATTGGCTGATGCAACTGAATTTGTGCGTGCCGCTGATTTTTACGACAAACGCCACGAGATTATTTTTGGAGCGATGCTTCGACTATACGAAAAACACAAGCCTGTCGACCTTCTCACACTAACAGATGAACTAAAACGAAAAAAAGAGCTCGAGACAGTGGGCGGCTCGGCCTATTTGTCTGAACTCACCACTTACGTTCCTACCGCGGCGCATGCCGCTAGCTATGCCGAGATTGTTGGCCAAAAGGCAGTACGCCGCCGCTTAATTCGTGCCAGCGGAGACATTTCCGAACTTGGCTACGACGAAGACACTACGACCCAAGAACTACTTGAAAGAGCCGAGGCTGAGCTATTCTCAGTGAGTGATCAAAGTCTGAAACAAGATGTCATTAGTCTTGAAAGTATTCTCAACGAAAGCTTTGAGCGCATGGAAGAGCTTCACCGAAACAAAGGCCAGCTACGAGGTATCCGCACAGGCTATCGTGACCTCGACAACATGACGGCAGGCTTGCAGCGAAGCGACTTATTTATTCTTGCCGCTCGGCCGGCTATGGGTAAAACAACGCTCGTAACGAATCTTGCTTACAACGTGGCTACCATCGCTAAACAGCCAGTCCTGTTTTTTAGCCTCGAGATGAGTAAAGAACAACTGGTCGACCGTATGCTTGCTGACGCAAGCGGGGTAGATGCATGGAATATTCGTACGGGCAATATCTCTGACGATGATTTTCCTAAGCTGTCTGATGCCATGAATGAGCTAGCAGAAGCGCCTATCTTTATCGATGACACTCCTGGGCTGTCTGTACTTGAGATGCGCACCAAAGCTCGTCGAGTATCGCATGAACATCCGCTCGGACTCATTATTGTCGACTACCTTCAGCTAATGCAGGCAGCCGGTCGCACTGATGGCAATCGCGTACAAGAAGTATCTGAAATAAGTCGCGGGCTCAAACTTATCGCTCGCGAGCTGAATGTACCGCTAATTGCGCTTAGCCAGCTCTCACGCGCAGTCGAAAACCGGCCAGACAAAAAACCTCAGCTGGCAGACCTGCGCGAATCGGGAAGCATTGAACAGGACGCTGACATAGTTACGTTCATACACCGTCCTGGCTATTACGAACCCGACAACCCTGAGCTAGAGAACATTACCGAGCTAATAATCGCGAAGCACCGTAATGGCCCTGTCGGTAAGGTAGACCTGTACTTCCATCCAGAGCGACTGCGCTTTATGTCGCTGGACAAAAAGCATTCATAACAGCCCATGGTATAATTTTAGTAAGAATGGGCAAACGAAAAGTAACAGATTTTCTTATTTATCGCTGGAGGTATCCGATTGGGTACGGGCTGTTTGCGATATCGCTCCTTACACTACTAGTACTTGCTGGACTCTTCATACCTGGTGGCCTCAGCCAGCAGGAGATTGCCACGGCGCTTACTAGCGACAATCTTGACCCTTCGAAATTACTATCACTACAGCCAAGCCAGCTAATATTCTTACCGTACCACCTCTTGCAAGCCGCTAGTATTTCGTTGTTTGGGTTCAATTCCTTCAGCATAAAGCTACCGTCGATTCTACTGGCATTTGCCTCTGCAACGGGTATCATTTTGTTGCTCCGACTTTGGTTTCGACGAAATGTCGCTATTCTCACCGGTATCATAGCCGTCACGACAGGCCAGTTCTTACTGCTTGCACAAAGTGGGCACGGCGGTATCATGTACATTTTCTGGGCAGTCGCCATACTACTCACTGCATCACTTGTTATCAAGCAGGGTAAGTTCATGCCGTTCTGGGTGGTTATCGCGTTCATTCTAGCAGGCTTTAGCTTGTACATTCCTCTCAATATCTACGTATTGCTCTCGCTGTTCATTACTACGATATTCCACCCACACGCGCGACATGTGATACTCCGTCGCGTTCCAAAAGTCTCATTAGCGATTGGTGCGTTTTTCTTTATACTGATTATTCTTCCACTGATTCTCGGTAGCATTCGCGACCCCAGCGTCATCGCTACATTAGCTGGTGTTCCGTCAGAATGGGGAAACATATTCGAGAATGCTAAAACCATCCTGTTGCAGTACGCCAGCTTCCCAACGCCCCACAATGCCACTACATTGCAACCAGTATACAGCCTTGGCACCTTCCTATTAATGTTACTGGGCGTGTACCAGCTCATCACGACAAAATACACCACCCGCAGCTATATTATTAGTTTCTGGCTGCTGCTATTATTGCCATTCATACTGCTACATCCAAATATTATTGCTATTACATTTATTCCTGGCGTACTGCTGATGGGGCAAGCCGTTGACTACCTCTTTCGCTCTTGGTACCGTATGTTCCCGCGAAATCCATACGCACGTGTATTTGGCCTGCTACCATTAGGCGTGCTATTGGTTGGTATTGTTATTTCAAATATCGACCGCTACAGCTATGGCTTTCACTACGGTCAACAAACCTACAGTAACTACAATTTCGACCTCGGGCTGCTTTCGAATAAGTTACAGTCTGTCACTAGCGACACTCCTGTTACTATTATCACTACGAAGCGTGAGCAACCGCTCTACACAGCGTACGCGAACCATCAGCGCTATATTGACAACCTGCGTGTTAAAACCAGTCCGCGGATTGCTAAAAACGGCATCAGTGTCGTGACGCACAATAGCGCATCATTGATTACTGCCACCCCAACAGATGTCATCGCGTTCAAGACGACTGATGATTCTGATAGGTTCTACCTCTACAAAAACACCAGCAACTAGCGTATACTAGAGTCAGTAAAAAGAGGGAGAATTATGGCTTTTGACCAAATGAAGATGCTGAACGACCTTCGTAAGGCGCAGCAACAACTGAAAAAACAAATCGTAGAAGTAGAGGCTGGCGATGGCGCCGTGGTAGTGCGTGTTACTGGCGAGTTAAAAATCGATGATATCAAGCTGAATGCAGATCTCATCGACTTTGACGACATCGAAGAACTCGAGCACTGGATAAAGATTGCGGTTCGTGACGGTCTTGCGAAAGCACAGGAAATCGCCGCGGACACTATGAAGCCTCTCATGGGCGGCATGAACCTGCCTGGAATGTAGCCATGGCTGCGCCGTTGCTGCCAAAAGCACTCGAAACCTTAATAGAAGAACTCGGCCGCCTGCCTGGGGTAGGTGCTCGTACAGCCGAGCGCTATGCGTATTACCTGCTAAAAGCCGACGAACGCGGTGCTGGTAAGCTTTCAGACGCTATATCAGGTTTACACGGCCAGGTAAAGCAGTGTCCTGTGACCTTTGCACTGATTGACGCTAGCGAGGACGTGTCACCACTGTACAGCGACGCGAATCGTGATAAATCGCTCATTGCGGTGGTCGAGGAGCCGCTTGATATTGTTGCGCTGGAACGAACAGGCCACTTTAAGGGCACCTACCACGTGCTGGGTGGTGCGATATCTCCTATAGACGGCGTTGGGCCTGAACAGCTGCATATTCCCGAACTCATGAAACGTATCGAGGCAGACAACGTTTCTGAACTTATTATTGCAACTAATGCTTCTGTGGAGGGCGAATCTACCGCACTATTTCTACAGCGTCATATACAAGATGCCAGGGTAGACGTTACGCTTACGCGGCTCGCACGTGGCATACCTGTAGGTGTTGATTTAGAGTATGCAGATCAGATTACACTCCAGCATGCTCTCGAAGGCCGCCGAACCCTCTAAGTGATGGCGCTGCAGGTTTCTGATACAATAAAACAGATGTATAACGAAGCAAAGCAGCTAATCGCCGAAGCGCAAAAAATTATTGTTATTCAAGCTGAGAACCCAGATGGCGATAGCTTAGCGAGTGCACTTGCACTGGAAGATTTATTAGCCGATAAAGATGTGGTGCTGTATTGCCCCGTAGAGATTCCTAAATACCTGCGTTACATTCCCGGCTGGGACAGGGTTGTAGGCGATTTCGACACGAGCGCTGATTTGGCTATCATAGTAGATACAGCTGCTGATGTACTGCTCTCGAAAGTACTTGAAGCACGTGGAGCACGTCATTTCCTGGAAAGCCATCCGGTACTCGTTATCGACCACCACACGACTGAATCCAACCTGTCATTCCCGCACACTATGCTGTCTGGCGAAGCTATTTCTACTGGCGAGGTAATATTTAATCTATCCAAAGACGCAGGCTGGGAAATCTCAAAGGACGCAGCTGAACTACTACTTGCATCACAACTCGCCGATAGCCTAGGCCTTTCTACCCAAGGTGTGACTCCTGAAAGCTACCGAATTGCGGCTGAACTAACCGAACTTGGTGCACATGTTGCAAATATCGAGGAGCGTCGCCGTGAATTTATGAAAAAGGCGCCCGAGATATTGAAATACAAAGGCGAGCTGTTGCAGCGTATCGAATATTTCCTCAATGGCAAGCTGGCTCTTGTTCACATCCCGTTTGAGGAGATTGAGCAATACAGTGACAAATACAACCCAAGTGTACTGGTACTCGATGAAATGCGCCTGGTAGATGACGTGCAGGTCGCCATTGCTATCAAAACCTATCCAGATGGCAAGCTGACTGGCAAACTGCGCAGCAATAAACCAGTTTCTGAAGCAATCGCAGGCTATTTCGGCGGTGGCGGCCACCAATACGCAGCCGGTTTCCGAGTCTATGAAGATTACGACAAAGTTGTTCAGGAACTTCTGACCGCAACCGAGAAGGCATTTCAAGAGACATGAAACTATACCGCTTCAGTCCGATTACAACAGAAAACGAGCTCTTCGAAGCGATAAAGCACCTCCACGTATCATGCAACCGGCTCTGCAAAGATTCACTGGGCGCCTATTTACCAAACGCAGGTAATATTGGCATATTCTGTCATTATGATGATGAATACCAAAAACTAGTTGAGTTACGCGATCAATTAGTTCATCCGTCGGATGATCCGTTGCAGAAATATTTTGAGTTGAAACGTCCCGTCACTTTACCAGCCCGGGACGATCTTCCAGAGACTACCTACACTCATTTATACATTCGCAAGCCAGACATATACCGTTCACAGGTTGGAGATATCGATTTCTTCCTTGAGCAACACGAATACGATACGCTAAAGGAGCGACTGTCATCTGGTGTATCTATTCCAGGTGCACGTATATTTCCCAGAAACGATCTTGATATGATAGAACTATACAATCCAGATGTAGACGCACTGGCATATGTTAGTACCAGCGTGATGGCAGAAAAAGTCCATATAAAACTTTCAGAGGAAACGAATCTATGAAGCTACATAACACTCTCACTGGAACAGTTGGTGAGTTTACGCCGCTCGAAGACGGTAAGGTAAAATTATATACCTGTGGACTAACCGTCTACAGCCAGCCTCACATCGGCAACTGGCTAGGCTACATTTACTGGGATGTGTTGGTACGCGTGCTGAAATACAAGGGCTACGAGGTTGAGAGGACGCAAAACATCACCGACGTAGGCCACCTGGTTTCTGATGATGACAGCGGTGAAGACAAGATGGAAAAAGGTGCACGCAAGGAAGGCCTGACCGCCTGGGACGTTGCCAAAAAGTACTCTGAAGTCACCCAGCATGAAGCATACGACCTGCTTGGGCTGATCCGCCCCGACCACCTAGTAACAGCAACTAGTTGCATCGACCAGCAGATTGCGTTTGCCAAAGAGTTAGAGGGCAAAGGTTACCTGTACAAAATCGATGGCGACGGTATGTATTTCGACACATCAAAGCTGAGTGACTACGGTAAGCTCGCCAAGCTCGATATCGACGGTCTCCAGGCTGGAGCTCGCGTGAGCGTAGAAGGTAAGCACCACCCGACAGACTTTGCGGTATGGAAATTTAGCCCGACCGATGCCAAGCGCGACATGGAATGGGAAAGCCCGTGGGGCACTGGCTTTCCGGGATGGCATCTTGAATGTAGCGTGATTGCTCGCGAAACACTGGGCGACCAGATAGACATTCATACCGGCGGTATCGACCACATACCTGTACACCACACTAATGAAATTGCTCAGACAGAAAGTGTGACAGGAAAACCATTTTCTAAAGTTTGGCTACATAACAACCACATAAAGGTTGATGGCCAAAAAATCTCAAAAAGCCTAGGCAATATTTATACTCTTGAGGATATCCAAAGCCGCGGCTTTGATATCATGGCGTTTAAACTTATGGCTCTTTCCAAACACTACCGCACCGAAGGTAACTTTACCTGGGAAATTCTAGAAGCAGCCCAAAACCGCCTGAATAACTGGAAAAACATCGCCGTGCTTCGCCACCAACAATCAAACACTGGCGATGGTCCTTTTACGAATAGCTATGTTGAATGCCGCAAACAAGTGCTACTAGAAACTCTGGGCATTGACCTAAATACAGTGGCAGTATTACATGAGGTTGAGGCAGTGTTGAATGACTTCGCCGCAGCAGTCCGCGATGAAGCATCAATTAATAATTTTGTTGATTTTCTCCAGTTTGTCGACGAGATATTAGGTCTAAATATACTGGATAGTACGCCCGACATAAACGATGGGCAAAAACGGTTGATTATTGAGCGACAGCAAGCGCGCGACGCGAAAGACTGGCAAAAGTCTGACGAACTGCGCAATACGCTAGAACAAGATGGAATAGAAGTGCTCGACACGCCTACCGGTACTGTTTGGCATTACATAAAGTAGTTACTATTCGCCAGCAATCAGTTTCTTCATCACTTTTTTGTGAGGTTTTTCAGTCTCTTCGCTCGCATTCTTTTTCTGTCGTCGCTCGACGTATGCCTCGAACAGTATTTGCACACAGCCTGCAACTGGTATAGACACGATACCACCTGCTAGGCCAAACAGGTATATTCCGATAGTAACCGACGCAAGAATTGCAAGCGGCGTGAGATTGTTGCGCTTTGACTGTATGGTGGGTGAGATGTAGTTATTTTCAATCTGCTGATATATGACGAAGTATATAAGATATACGAACACAGCTGCGGCGGAGTTTACTACAAGTAATAATGAGATAATAGCCGCACCAATGGTCGAGCCAAACATAGGAATAAGTGAGAATATGAACGTCATCGCTGCCGCGGGCACTGCGAGATTGCTTGGGACGGCAGGAAATAGCCAGCTCAACACAAACACTGTAATACCAGCGAATGCAGCGCCAATAGCCGACACAGTGAGCTGCCCCGTTACATAACCCGCTACAACAGCATTCATGCGTCGTGCGATGGTGCGGTGATGCTCCATACGCTCTTTATTCGTATAAAGTGCCCATATTTTTTTCATCCATGTAGGGCCCTCTATCAGCATAAAGAACGTAAGGAAGAGCACAATAAGCGTGCCTGCTACGACAGAAATCAGCGAACCTACGCCAGCAATGACATTTGTCCCGGCGCTACTTGCGAGCTTAGATGCGTTGTCACTCATGCCTGCAAGCGCTTTATCGACCTGTGGCTGCAAGTTATACTCAGTTATCAAGCGGTTCAGACCATTCCACTGGGTTTGAGCGGTATCTACGACGACAGGAAGTCCTTGCACAAATTTGGCTGTTTGCTGCACAATCGGTGGTACTGCCAGGAATATAAATGCGCCCAAAAACGCAACGACTACTACGTAGGAGATTGCGGTACTCACCGCACGGCTATTACCAGGTAGATGCTTAGCCAGGCGACTCACCGGGCCATTGAGTGCTAGTGCCAGGAATAGTGCTGTGCCAATAAGTATTAGCGCAGTGCGGGCACTGTATAATGCCACAGCGGCGACCACAAAGCCGAGTAGTACCAGCCAAAAACGAATAAAGGTTTGTGTGTCTATTTCAATGCGTACTTTCATACTGCTATTGTACCACTTAAGTTCTTGCGGCGTGCACTTTACGATTTTTACTAGACAATGTATAGTTACTACTATGAAACAAGTGGGCGAAATAAACGCGGCGACAGATATACTGGGAGATAAATGGACACCTAAGTTGCTCCGTTTTTTTATGCACGCCGAAACAGTTCGCTTTTGCCAGCTACAAGATCTTGCAGGCGACATTAACCCACGAACACTCTCTGCTCGTTTGGTTAAGCTAGAGCAGCACGGCGTCATTAAGAAGCGTCCCACTACTGCGAGTCGCTGCGAATATATGCTTACAAAAAAGGGCAAAGACCTCCTGCCAATACTCGAGAGCATGCACGACTGGTCAACCAAGTACGCTTCAGCGTAATTTCAGCATAGGAGTATACTATATACAGATATGCGTATATTAGTGGTGGAAGACGAACACAAGATAGCTCGTGCATTGCAGCGAGCGCTTGAACTAGAGCACTACGCAGTCGATGTGTGCTACGACGGCGACGAAGGCTACGCCATGGCCACCACCGAACCATACGACGCGTGTATTATAGACAGAATGATTCCAGGCGAATATAATGGCCTACAAATCGTAGAAGCAATGCGTAAAGAGGGAATTCATACACCCATACTACTGCTTACAGCACTGGGACGCACAGAAGATAAAATTAAAGGCCTTGATAGCGGCGCCGATGACTACTTGCCAAAACCATTTGCGCTAGAAGAGCTACTCGCCCGTGTGCGCGCCCTCATACGACGCCCGAGCGAGCAACAGCCAAATATACTGACTGCAGGCGACTTATCGCTTGATACAACCACATTTGCTGTCACTCGTGCTGGCAAACCTATTACCCTTACGTCCAAAGAGTTTGCGTTGCTCGAGTATCTGATGCGCAATCCTGGACGCCCCATATCGAAAGACATGATTATTGCCCACGTCTGGGATTATGACGCAGACATTTTGCCAAACACCGTAGAAGTATACATGCGATACCTGCGAAAAAAAGTTGATGCACCATTTAAAACGCCCCTATTGCACACTATGCGCGGGTTTGGCTACAAGCTTGAGGTGTAAATGCTAAAAATTTTTGAATCCGCTACGTTAAAACTTACTGGCTGGTACGTGCTGATACTCGTTATCACAACGACCTTATTTAGTGGCGCTATCTATCAGCTCGCTATAGGCGAGGTGAGCGGTCGTCTTGAGGGGTTAGAATTACGGCTACAAAACAGCCCTAATGTTTTTATCGACAGTGCACTTATGCATGATTCACGCATGCGGCAGGAAGAAAAGGCAAAAACCGGAATATTACTAGGTCTACTATATACAAACATCGTCGTGTGGATACTTGGCGGCGTGGGCAGTTACTGGCTAGCCAAGCGTACGCTTGAACCAATTCAAGAAATGCATGAGGCGCAGAGCAGGTTCACGAGTGACGCGAGTCACGAATTAAAAACCCCGCTGTCGGTTATGAAATCGGAGCTAGAGCTCGCATTACGCGACCCGGGCATGAAAAAAGCAGATTATAAAGAAGTTGTTTCCAGTAGTTTAGAGGAAGTCAACAAACTCACAGAACTTACTCATGCACTACTGCAAATGTCTCGCCTCGAACACGGCAATATTGACATGGAACAGGCCGTAGACATCAGTGAGCAGCTTGTGCATGTTCAAAAGTTGTTAGACCCTAAAAAGCGCGTACAAATAGACGACTCTGCCCCAGCGGTAATGCAGGGTAACGAAAGCATGTTGCGCGATGTCTGTATGGTGGTGCTCGATAACGCGCTACGCTACAGCCCTGCCGACAGCACGGTAACAGCAAGCATCAAATCCACTGCTAAGTTCATTCAGGTACGAATTATGAACGATGGCAAGGGCATTAGCGCCTCCGACCTCGAGCATATTTTCGATCCGTTTTATCGGGCCGACACCTCGCGCACATCAGATGGTGCAACTCGCAGCTACGGCATGGGATTGGCGGTCGCCAAAAAAATAGTCGACTTACACGGTGGCGAGATCTCTATCAGCAGCAAGCCAAAAGGCCAGACAACGGTGACCATCTCATTGCCAAAAAATCAATAATATACGCATTTTCAGAAACCTCTCAGCTTTATATGTCATAGTAGCCGTGTAGCAGCATTTCCACCTCAGGCTGCATAAAAGAAAAGGAGGAAAAATGAATACCGCAAAAACAATTTTACTCAGCAAAAAGGGCATGAAAGAACTGAAGAAATCAGTTGCCCGCTTAGAGCGTGAACGTCAAGCAGCCATCATTAGATTGCGCGAACTTGACAAGACAGATAACCACGAGCAGCGCCTAGAGCGCATGGATCGCCTAGCAGAGCTCGATACAGTAGAGGCACAGCTTGCCGACAAGCAATTACAGCTCAGCCATGCAAAGCTATTCCCCCGCAAGCGTGATGCGCTAAAAGTGGCACTTGGCTCCGTCGTAGAGCTCATCGACACGCAAGGCCGCCTATTTAGCTATCAATTAGTCGATAGCATCGAGGCGAACCCGAGCGATGGACGCATTTCTGCCAGCAGTCCACTAGGGCAGAGCCTGCTCGGTAAAACACTAGAAGATACTGTACGTTGGGGATCGCAGCTCAAACCACAGCAGCTCACGCTAATTGCCATTCGCTAGCACCTGACGACTGGCAATTTACCCCCAAATTTGCTACAATACTCGAGGCTCTTTATCAAAGGAGCCTCGTGTTTATTTCACAATCTGATGGGATGTCGTCTAGTGGTAGGACACCGGGTTTTGGTCCCGGCAGCGGGGGTTCGAGTCCCTCCATCCCAGCCACGAAAAAACGAGTCCATTGGGCTCGTTTTTTCGTGATTTGTACTAGTAAATCGAACGCCCGCCGTGGGGTTCAGAACATTGTCAAATCTATGATTTGTACAATGTTTAGCCGATGATAGAGCTAGCATAGCTATATCATCGAAGCGTTCATCCCTCCACGCCAGCAGGAAAGAGTTCTTGATTGAGTTACCTACTTCTAGAGACTAAGCCGAATCAGTCGCGTGGGGGAGAACTGTCCAGTGCTCTTCGTCTCGATTAAAATAGACGAGATTCAACCCCGCTCGAGATAGGAACGCCGGTAGTTCGAATTGATCAAACTGTTCAACTCCGTGCTTGCGTACATCCGCCGTTCTGAGGTCGGTCAAACCAAATGGTTCGTCATCGATACGCACAATATGAAGACGCGCGTGGTGTCTCTGCGTAAAGACTCCTCCCGTTTCTATCTGAACCCTGTCTACAGTACTCGCTGCGAGTCCATGCGTGACACGATTTGTCGCACCAACCACACGCACTCCGTTTTCACCGACAGCCAGACCGTGCACTTGGATCAACATGCCGTACAAAATCTTCTCGTCTAGGTCGAGATGCATTGCCATGCCTGCATGACGCGACAGCAGCCTGTATACCCTGATGTTCCTCGCTCGATAGTTCGTGCACCAACGACTGCATTCGACCTGCATGCGGGCGTGTGATGTCGTGTGCAAACCGCGCATCAAGCATATCTAACGCTTTCATATTGTATTATTTTACAACTTTTCTATTTTTTGTGCAAATATAACACCTTCCCGTGGCCGTGCTATACTGAAAGCACACAAGGGGGTAGTATGACGAAAAGTAAAACAGTTTACCAGCACGCGCCATCTGGCTACGTTATGTTCGTTGCATATGTTGGAGCGCTCGTATATTTCATTAACAATGCCGACGGCTTCTGGGAAGTTGTGTTTAGCTTTATCCAAGCAGCGGTGTGGCCAGGAATCGTCCTGTATTATTCGCTACAAGGCCTGGGAGTGTAACAGAGCATAATGGACAGCGACGTTCTAGTAGTCAGCACGGACTCCATTGCAGGGTATGATATCACTGAAACAATCGGCCCGGTGTTTGGCCTAGTAGTGCGCAATCGTAGCCTTGCCAGTAATATTGGCGCTAGTCTTCGCTCAATCGTTGGCAGTGAAGTTCGCGCCTATGCACACATGCTGGGCGACAGCCGGCTCGAAGCAATTGGTCGCATGAACAAGCACGCCCGCAACATGGGTGCAGATGGAGTAGTGGCTGTTCGTTTTGACACCACAAATATTGGCGCTGGCATGAGCGAAGTGGTTGTGTATGGCACGGCCGTGAAACTCAAGAAACAAAGCGCCTAATATCTAAGGCCTGTACACCGCTGTATCTGTTACTATCATGTCCATAGGTACGTCTATAGGGCTGATTGGAATTTCATCAACTTTCTGAATTTCAAAACCAATGCCTACCTTTACTGAGCTCGGGTGTCCCGCTAAGTATTCATCATACCAACCGCCGCCCATACCTATTCGATTGCACTGTTCGTCGAATGCAACGAGGGGTACCACCACCACATCAAAATCACCGTCTGGTTTCGCTGCATTTAATGCAAACGGAGATATGACTACATCCACGTCTGGATGCGTCGACTTAATGCACTCTACCATTCCCACCGGGTCTGCCTCATGGAGGCTTTTCAGTGCTTTGTATACGTTTACCCTGTGTATTTTTTTCCAATCGAGTTCATCGCAAAGACGCTGACAAATCTTCAGAGATGCCAGTGTGCGTTCGCCAGAAGAAAGCGCGCTACGGCGCTTCATGCTGGCAATGCGAAGCGCTTTTTTGCTTACCATACAATCAGTATACACCCACAATGCTCATGCGCTTTGACAAAAAGCTATTTTTTGGTTTTTTTTGCCGGAGCTGTGTGAACAACCCGCTGAGGGAAGGGGATCTCTATTCCTTCTTTGTCGAATGCTTTCTTCAGACGGCGGAGTATTTCGCTTTTTACTTCCCATTGGCGAATTGGAGCTGTTTTACAAACAATGCGTACAGTAATGGCAGAATCGTCAAAAGAGTTCACGCGAAGCATGTAAGGGGCTTCCAGGGCGACGCCCCTCCAGACTTCGTCTTCATAAATATTTTCACCGACCGTATCAATGATTGCCTCCACTTTATCAATATCGCTGTCGTAGCTAATACCTACATCCACCACCGCCTGTGCGTATTCCATTGTCATGTTTGTGGCAATTGTAATTTCTCCATTTGGAATATAATGCACGTTACCATCGAGGTCTCGCAGCTTCGTCATGCGTAAGCTTATCTTCTCAACGACGCCAGAAACGGTTTGATTTACTTGTAGTACATCGCCGACCCTATACTGATTTTCACCGAGAATGAACAAGCCGGCAAGAAAATCCTTCACCATTGTCTGAGCGCCGAATCCAAGCGCGACACCAGCGATACCAGCACCAGCTAGTAGCGGTCCAATGTTAACGCCAAGCATAGAAAGCACTGTTAGTAAGGCTGCTGTCCATATCGTTACGTGCGCGGCTGTGGTTACTATTGAAATCAGCGTATCTTCGCGCTGCTCTTCGTCACGTTTCGACTTGAAATCTTGTGGTCGAATCGCCCGACGTATAATTCGCGTAATCACTCGCCGCGATATTAGTGAGAAAAAGTACGCTAGTGAGAGTACGAGCAGTATCAGTAGCACATTCATATTAAGACTTATTATTGCGCTAAAGATTGATTGTATGTCCATGCACCCAGTCTACCAAACTAGTGCCGAGGTAGAAAGTACTCGAAAACTATACGCTGTAGTATACTTTATGCAGAAATTGGAGGTGTGCCATGGCAACACGTACGACGTCTAAAAAGGTGACTGCTTCATCAGAAGCAAAATATCGGTTTATTCTTAGCGCTCTTTTAATCGCGCTTGCAAGTATATCGCTACTACTTGCGCAGGGGTCCATGTGGGTAAAGCACACTATTTTTAATCAAAATGAGTTTAAATCGATTGCCGTCAGTACGTTATCTCAGCTGCAAAATCGCGACGCAATCGCCCGTACGGTTGTTGACGCTACGCTTGCCGACCGCCCAATCGTACAAAGACTTGCCGGCGACCGCCTTGCTTCATTTACCAGCGGCCTGCTAGCAAGTGATATAGGCGAGCGGGCGATAAGCGGTGTGATTACGAAGCTATACGCTTACGTGACGAACCCAAACCCTCAAGACGTGCGACTTGAGCTTACCGTTATAAAGCAACCACTGTCTGTGCTAGCGCAGCTTGCTCAATCAAGCAATGATAATTTAATGAATTTTAATAGTGAAGACATTCCAGAGACACTGGTTTTAGTACGCGCCGCGGATATCCCGAATGTCAGTGGTATATATCGTGCATTTATTTGGCTCGCGCCATTATTTTGGCTGTTAACAGCCGTGCTCTTCGGGACGTATATCTATCTGCATCGAGCAGTGTATGCCAGATACGTATACCATGTGTACGTTGCGATTGCGACTGTCGCATTGATAGGCTTGTTCTTTGGGCCGTTTATTCCTCAGAGTGTGGGTTCAATGGTAGCAAACTCGTCATCGAGCCAGGTCGTGACCAATTTAGTCAGTGCGTACTTGGCGCCATTCTCACAACAAATGTGGACCATGCTTGGCGCTGCGACAATTGCTATTATTATTTTCTGGCAAAGAGGTCGCATTGGCCATGGTGTTCAGCTAGTAGCAAAAAAGTTATCAAGCCAGAGAGGTGATAAATAGTGGCGACGTCGAATCGTATGACACAAGATAGTCAACCAAATTGGTTTTATATTGGTATATTTTGTATAGTTGTCGCATTTGTTTTTTTTCAGCCATTCCTTGCCCCTATTGCACTGAGTGCCGTCTTCGCATACTTGCTCTTTCCGATGTATAACTGGCTGCGAAAACGCATGAAAGACAAAGTAGCTGCAAGTCTGACTATGGTGTCTAGTATCCTCATTTTTTTACTACCTATTATTTTTATCATAGTGCTTGCTGTACAACAGGCGTTCAACCTCGCCGAAACTGTCTCGAACCTCGAATACAAACCTGGTTCGTCACTATACGTCAGTATTCATGCAGTCGGAGACACTGTGGGAACAATCTTACCCCCTGATGCTGCCGATGGGGCTGAAAGGTCGCTACGAGAGTTCATACAGCAAACTATTCCATTCATCATCAGCCAATCTATAAAAATTATCGCAGCGATTGCAGCATCCGCGCCACAACTCATTACCTCGGCAATCATATACGGCTTTACCTTCAATATTCTCTTGGTGTACCACAAGCAAATTAAACACTTTCTTATTACCGCTTCGCCATTTTCCGAAGAAGATAGCGGCAAATACATGTATCGTGCCGGCCTGATGGTGAGTGCGAGCTTGAAAGGGCAGTTCATTATTTCATTCGTTACCGCAGTTAGCTCTGCATTTTTGCTGTTCTTACTAGGCCTTCAGCCCTATTTCTTGCCACTTACCATCTTATTTACAATCCTCGGCATGGTACCACTTGGTAGTGGAATTGTTGTTGTACCAATTTCGCTATTTGCCATGGTGAGCGGTAATTTCTGGCCTGGACTGTGGGTGTTCCTTATCTATTCATTTGTCATCTGTAACTTTGATAATGTCATGCGCCCACGACTCGTACCAAAAGATTCGGGTATGATACAGGCGCTGGCGATTATCGCTACGTTTTCAGGTATCTACTACTTTGGAATCATGGGTATAGTGTACGGTCCGCTTATCGTTATTGGTCTTATGACAACAGCCCAAATCTACCTCAATCACAAACAAAGGCAAACTTAAGATTCCTTTAATTTTTTCATTAACAAGAGTATAGTGAAAAATGAGAGAGGTAGGATTATGAAACTATCAGCGAAGATAATCCATGTCAGTGCAGCGGCATTGCTGCTTCTCGTGGGCGTTTTGCTCGTCGTCGACCTGCTGCCCCTGCCTGAAATTAGTTTTGTCGTAGGTTTAGGCTCAGCAGTCGTTGGGCTTATTTTATTAGCTGTACCTTTTGGTGCTGTACGGAGAATAGGATTTATATCGCTGATTCTTGGCACCTACGTTACGCTGCGAGAAGCTGATATCGTTCAGCTAGACTACGTGCGCTACGGCCTTGGAATCGTATTAATCGCTGCCGGGTTAATCGGCGTTCTACGTGACCTGAAAGGAGGCGACCTCGAACCAGTCCAACCCAAAGAACAAGAATAGGCACATATAACAAAGGAGTATTCTATATGGCTGCAAAAGTACAACAATCTAACAATGTGTGGTGGCTCGGCGCAGTAGCTGGTGTCGCAACGATGCTTTTCGGTATCGCCGCACTCTTCTGGCCTGGCCTCACACTCGTAACATTCGTCTATATATTTAGTGCTTACGTATTAGCATGGGGAGTGCTGTCAGTCGTACGTGGGTTCATGAGCGTTTCCACAGATAGCATGTGGTGGCTCAAGTTGCTATTCGGCGTCTTGGCTGTAGGCGTGGGCGTCTACCTGGTCCGCCACCCCGGTGTATCATTTGCAACTCTTATTTTGCTGACAGGCTTTACGCTTGTAGTGCAGGGGCTTTTTGACGTCGTCACAGGCCTCTTTGGTGATGTAAAGACTGCAACCGCCCGCACCTTTGCCCTCATCGGCGGAGCGCTTAGCATCGTTGCAGGAGTATTTGTACTCTCGCAACCTGTATCTGGAGGCGTTGCGTTCGTATGGATTATCGGTCTGTACGCGCTGCTCTTTGGACCACTACTGATTGCGTCATCGCTAGACGAGCGAGCATTTGAAGAAGCCTAGTATTCTTCACTGCACCCATAAAAACCCGCGCTGTAGCGGGTTTTTACATCCTCAAAATCTAGTTGCGTATTAGCCAATAAGTTGCTATGGTAATAGATAATATAAACGGCGTTTGCGAGGTAAGCTGTGAAAAAACTATTGGCATTTGTAGTACTAGCGGTGGCATCGATAGTAACTTTAACGACTGTTCGAGCAGCAGATACCGATAGTATCTATGTATACGATTTTAGGAGTGCTACGAGTCCAGTCCAGAATAGTGCGTCTGCAAATCAAACGGCGCCTATGCAACTAGTTGGCGACTGGGTATCGACCACAGACGGCGTCCAATTTAATGGAAACACGTCATCGTTGCAGTCTGGTGGGCACGCCGCGCCGGCTAGTGGACCAGTGATAAGCGCTAGTGCCTCTCAGTCAGTAGGAGCTGCAGTAATCTTTAGCCAAACTGGAGGATGTGGTAGCGATTCTCAGAATATTTCGCAGATCGGTCCTTTCGCCACATCCACTTCGCAGATCAAGTTACAGCTCAGTAAATGTCGTAGTGGCAAGATGTACCCAGAGTGCCGTATCGCAGGACAAAGCACTCCTACAAAACAGTTCGCGCTGCGCGGATCACCACAACTAGCTAGCGACACCGACTACCGACTTGAATGCGTGAAAAGCCCCGATGAAGGTAGCAGCGCAACAGTTACGATGCGTACAACTGATGTTCAGACAGGCATCATTACCACTGATACGTTTAGCATACCCGCGACAGGCACCATTAGCTCAATTCGTGATGTCACCGCAGGTAATAAATACCCTTTGCCAGCACAGGGTTCAAACACCGACCAATACACAGGCGTTATCGCACTACTCGGCTACTGCGTTAGTAATGATGTTGTCCGGGCGCAGGCGTGTCTTGACAGTGCAGTGAACCTAGAAACCACGCCACCTGTCGATCCGCCCGTAGATCCTCCGGTCGACCCCCCAGTTGATCCGCCAGTTAGCGGCGGCGGTGCAGATGAAATCAAGTATTCATACGGCGACACACGAGACGAGGTTGTCTTTAGCTGGCGTGGAGACGCGGATGTAATATACTACGGCCTCGACGAGTCATATGGTAGTTTCGCAACCGCAAATGAGAGCGACATAACACCAGTTGATATTGACGGACCGTTCATGGAGGCACGATTAAGCGGTCTATCACTCGGGGCAACCTATCATTACAAAATCGGCAGCGACGGCACTGACCATAGCTTTACCACAGCAGCAGGAGACAACGACAGCTTCTCTGCCGTAGCAATAGGTGACACAATAGCCAGTGACTGCCGCGGCTATCAACAAGAAATGAATAGCCTCATACACTCAATGCAGCCGAGCATGGTCTTGCACCACGGCGACATGGCGATTGCCAACAAGTGTGGCGTGCCGGCAGTTCATCAGTTTTACATGGACCTTCAAAACAGCTATTCAACCTACGCAGCCTTTATGCCTGTATGGGGCAATCACGAGTACGGAAAGCCGACTAGCCATGCACCTGCTGGCACACCTCGTGACAGCTTGGCGAATTACAAGGGGCGAAGTGCAATTCCAAATGCTCAAACCGTTCCAAATGACAAAACAACAAAGACCTCACACCCTGGATGTGGCCAAGAAATCGGCAGCAGCATTAATACATGTCGTGGCGAAGACTGGGGCTGGTTCCAAAGTGGTCGAGTACTTTTCATTTCTTACCCAGAACCATGGTGGAACGCTATTATGGACTGGCGAACGAAGGCAGGTGCTCTGATGGCACAGGCGCAAAGCGACTCATCTATAGATTTCGTTGTAACGTATGGCCACCGACCAGTCATTAGCAGTACTGGCTATACTCCACCGAAAGATTGGAACACCGCATTTTCTCAGCTCGCAGCTAGTTATAGCCCGTCAAGCTCAAATCCAAACGGCAAATATGTACTAGACCTGACTGGTCACCGCCACAACATGGAAGTATTTGCAAGCTGGAACAACCTCACGCAAGTTGTTAATGGTGGAGGCGGACAAGGCCTCATTAACTTCCAAACCGTACTCAGCGGCTCTACGTTCCGCGCCAAGCATCTTGGATTTACGACACTATCATACGATGGCCAAGCACGAACGCTGACCTTCGCAATGATCTGTGGTCCTCAGCACAACAGTCAAAATACTACTTGCACCCCTGGCTCAACGCTATATAGCCAAACATACTCAAAAAACTAGTTGCATTTGCACAAAACGAGGCATACTATAGACCTATTACAAGGTCATGACACAGGGGGTGTAACTATGACAAAGAAACTACTCACATTAGGGGTTGCGGTACTGCTATCATTATTCGGTATCGCCTCTGTAAACGCGGCACATTCAGACAGCTTGTTTGTGTACGATTTTCGGAACGCCACCTCAACGGTTACTAATCAAGCCGCTGCGAATAGTGGTGTTGATATGGTACTGAGCGGCAACTGGAGTTCCAACTCGGAAGGCGTCAACTTTACAGGTGACCTCGTGTCGCTACAGTCTGGTGGCGCCGCAGACCCACCATCTAATCCGTCGATTTCAGTACCTGGAAGTAACGGTTTTGGTATGGCGGTAGTATTTTCTAGCGATGGTACGTGTATTAACGACTCGCAAAACATATCTCAAATCGGTTCGTTTGGAGCTGGGGCCTCACAGCTAAAGCTTCAACTAAGTAAATGCACGAACGGATACGTGTATCCAGAATGTCGTGTTGCAGGCGGCAATACACCCACTGGTACTAGTCCAGAACGCGGTACAACTGCCATCGTAGCCGACACGCTATATAGACTTGAATGTATCAAAGGGCCTGATGTACCAAATGTTGGAGCAGAGCTCGTTATGAGGCTGACGGACGTTTCAGCAGACCAAACATACACCGATACCTTTACTATTCCGGAAACAGGAACTATCAGCACCAACAAGGATGTGACAGCTGGCAACAAATCTCCTCTTCCAGCGCAGGGTAGCAACACAGATCAGTTCACTGGCATGATTCAAGCACTGGGCTACTGCTCGTCAACAAGCGCGGCAAACGCTCAAACATGTGTAGAGAATGAAGTCGTTGCAACACTTCCGTCAACAGGCGAGGAATATAGCGTGTACACGTATGACCTACGCGATACCACAGGGACCGTCAGTAATACAGCCGCTCTTAACGCAGGCGTCGACCTCGTATTATCGGGAGATTGGAATTCCGACTCTACAGGAACCACCTTTACAGGCGACACTGAGTACTCTCAATCTGGAGGAACAGCTGTACCAACTAGCGGACCAACCTTGGATTTCACTGAAGATCAAGCCGTGGGCACCGCAGCAGTATTTAGTCGGTTAGGCGGTTGTCAGAACGCCATGCAATTACTGACGCAGACAGGCAATTACGCAAACTATCAGTCGCAAATAAAACTACAGCTTAGTAAATGTAATTCATCTTCAAACAACGAAGTCTTTCCAGAATGTCGCTTCGCTGGCGAAAACACACTTGGCAGCGAATTAGCTCTGCGAGGCTCCACCTCAGTCGCTGCAAATACGCCATACCGCCTCGAATGTGTAAAGGGGCCGAACGATGCATCAAGCAACGTGGTAACGATGCGCCTAACCAACCTAGAGACGAGTCAGGTGTATACCGACACTTTTACCACGAACAATACCGGTGACATGTCGACCACCGCAGCAATGGGAGTCGGTAACCGCTCGCCGCTTCCGTCTCAGGCTAACAATGACGTACAGCTAAACGGTACGATTCAGAAACTAGGTTATTGTGCTTCAGATGAAGTAGCAACGACAGAACTATGCCTAGAAACCACTGTTAGCTACGTGGCGCCACCCGCACCAACCGACGTTGTCGACGAGATTAAATACTCGTACGGCGACACTCGAGACGAAGTCGTCTTTAGCTGGCGCGGCAGCGAGGACACGCTGTACTACGGTGCAACCAATACGTACGGACAAACAGCGACGGCTGCTGCAAGCGCAATCACGCCAGTAGACACCACAGGGCCATTTATGGAGGTCCGCGTGTCGGGCTTAAGCCTAGGTACGACATATCACTACAAGATAGGCACTGACGGCCTAGATCATACGTTTACCACCGCAGCGGGCGACACCGATGATTTCCAAGCCGTTGCAGTAGGTGATACGATAGCCAGCACATGCCGTGAGTACGAACAAGACCTGTTCGACCAGATGAGTGCATTATCGCCAAACTTTGTCTTGCACCACGGCGATATTTCAATCGCGAATGAATGTGGCGTATCGGCCGTTCACCAATTCTTTATGGACGCGGAAGCAAGTTTTGCGACCAACGCAGCATTCATGGTGACATGGGGTAACCACGAATACGGCAATCCGACCTCTCACGCTCCTGAAGGTACACCACGCGACAGCCTAGCAAACTACAAAGGACGTTTGGCAGTACCAAACCCACAAACTGTACCAAACGACAAAGCAACGAAAACAACACACCCGGGATGCGGAGAAGAGATTGAAAGCACAGTAAACACTTGTCAGGGCGAGGACTGGGGCTGGTTCCGCAGTGGACGAGTACTATTCATATCATTCCCAGAACCATGGTGGAACGCTATCACTGATTGGGAGACGAAGGCCGACGACCTGATGACCGATGCACAAGAAGATTCTACCATCGATTTCGTTGTGACATATGGCCATCGACCAGTTATCAGCAGCACGGACTATACTCCACCAAACAACTGGGAGTCTGTCTTTGGAGCGCTTGCGGCAGAGCACAGCCCGTCCACATCAAACCCAGACGGCAAGTATGTGCTTGACCTAGCGGGCCACCGACACGGCATGGAAGTGTTTGAAGACTGGAACAATCTCACGCAAGTAGTCAATGGCGGCGGCGGACAGGGCCTCATCAACTTCCAAACCGTCTTGCCGGAATCTACTTACCGGGCAAAACACCTAGGCTTCAGTACGTTTTCCTACGATGCTAGTGCGCACGAACTGACATATCAGATGATCTGTGGTCCAGCCCACAGTGGCGAAGACATCACCTGCACACCAGGCACAGTACTCTATACAAAGACATTTAGTGCGCAGTAGATAGCGCTCACGCCACCCAAAAGCTGCCGCGGCGATACCCCTTGTGGTTAGCGGCAGTCTAGGTGTACAATATCTGTAGATGAACGAGCATGATAAGCGAGCGATGGGCCAGTACTTGCGTGCAGTCAACTATCTGACAGCGGCCCAGATATTCCTCCAAGACAACTTTGAAATGACCCGACACATAGTGTCAGATGACGTGAAACCACGTCTACTCGGACACTGGGGTAGTGGGCCCGGCATCAACTTTGCCTATGCGCACCTTAGCTATTTTGCTAAAAAACACGACCAAGATATGCTGTTCGTGCTTGGACCAGGGCACGGATTCCCAGCCCTGCAAGCAAACCTATTCCTCGAAGGTACACTAGCAACCTTCGGCGGGCCAGACAAAGACTTAGCCGGTGTACAGCAGCTTTGTCGTCAATTCAGCTGGCCATACGGCTTTCCAAGCCACTCAAACCCGGAAACGCCGGGTGTAATACTCGAGGGTGGTGAGCTAGGCTATTCATTGTCGACAAGCTACGGCGCCGTGATGGACAACCCGGATTTGTGGGTTGCCTGTTTAGTAGGCGATGGGGAGGCCGAGACTGGCCCGACAGCTGGTGCCTGGCATCTCAATAAACTGATAAATCCAAAAAAAGATGGCGTCGTACTGCCAATTCTCCACCTCAATGGTTACAAAATTTCTGCGCCGACAATTTTTGGTCGTATGAGTGACTACGAACTAATGTCACTCTTTTCGGGTTATGGGTACGAACCTCGTATTGTTGATACGACGAAAAAACATGTTGACGAAAACGAAGAAATGGCCGAAGCACTAGAGTGGGCCAAAAATGTAGTTGAGAAGATTCGCTCCCACGACAAAGACACAGAAAGCCCCCGCATGCCGATGATTATCATGCGTACATTAAAAGGCTGGACAGGAGTAAAAAAACTCGGTGACGAGAAAATAGAAGGCAATTGCTTGAGCCATCAAGTTGTTTTAATGGACGCCAAAACCGACGAAACTCAGCTCGATTTACTCAATAAATGGCTGCATGGCTATAAGTTCGACAAACTATTTACCGCCAAGGAAGGCTTCGGCGACTTTCTTGAGCGGATTTTGCCGGACAATATGAATAAACGCCTAGGTATGAGTAAGTACGCGCGTGGAGGAAAACCTGTTTACAAGCCCCTCGTGTTGCCGCAAATAGAACAAATTGCCGAAGATGCCAATGTGCCTGGCACGATGGGCAGCAGTAGTATGCGGCGAACGGGATTATACTTGCAAGAAGTATTTCGTTTAAACGCCGAACATAAAAACTTCCGCCTGATGTCACCTGATGAAACGTATTCAAACAAGCTTGATGATGTTTTCAAGGCAGTGAGCCGCAGCTGGCAGTGGCCAATTCATGAATGGGACAAAGACCTTGCCCGCGATGGTCGTGTCATGGAGATGCTGTCGGAGCATAACATGCAGGGGCTCATGCAGGGGTATGTATTGACCGGTCGGCACGCTATGTTCGCGAGCTATGAGGCATTTTTGCAAATTATCAGTAGTATGGTCGACCAATACGCGAAGTTCCTCACGCAGAGCAGGGGAGTAGAGTGGCGTGGAACCATTCCAAGTCTAAATTATATCGTTACGAGCAGCGGCTGGCGCCAAGATCACAATGGCTTTTCGCATCAAAACCCAGGCTTTCTCGATGATGTTCTGCGTCGGCAGAGTAATTTCTCTGACGTCTATTTCCCGCCAGATGGAAACACCACGCTGGCAGCACTCGAAAAGATGCTCACCAGCACCCGACAAATCAATGTACTGGTAGCAGGGAAAACTGTCGAGCCACGCTGGCTTACCGTTGATAAAGCTCGCCACCAAATTGAACACGGTCTGATGACCTGGGACTTTGCGAGTGACGAAAATCCTCATATCGTACTCGCTGCCGCAGGAGATTACCCTACGAAGGAAACTATGGCTGCAATCGACCTTATCAAGCAAGAATGGCCGCTAGTTAACGTACGCTGCGTAAATGTATCGAGTCTTACAACGCTCGGATTTGGTACGCTAGCCAATACTGCAAACCAAAAAACGTTCGAAGAGCATTTTACCGCCGATAAGCCAGTGATTTTCAACTTCCACGGCTATCCGCAAACCATCAAGTCAATTCTATTCAATTACGCCCACGACTCCACTCGGTTTGACGTGCGAGGCTATATGGAAATTGGCTCTACCACCACGCCATTTGACATGCACGTACGCAATGAAACCAGCCGATACCACCTAGTGATGGCTGCCTTTGATCAGCTGGGACACGACGGAGTCCTGCCTTATGAAGAAGCCCAGCATATCATTGCAAAATACCAAGCTAAGATTGACGAAAATACCGAGTATATCAAACAGTTCGGCGTGGATCGGCCAGAAATCGATGCATGGACATGGCCAGCCCGCTAATACTCGTCGCCAACCCCGGTAGCGCTAGTCGTAAATACGGCATATTCCAAGGCGGTAGCGAGAAGGCTTCCCTCCATATTGAGTATGCCGACACTACGCTCCAAGCGCACCTTCGTGTTGGCGGGGTAACTCACGACTGCAATCTACATATTGATAAGCTGGAAGATAGCGCGAGTGAAATAGCACGACTCTTCCATGAATATAACGTGCTCTCAGGCAACGAGACAATTAGCGCTGTCGGCCTTCGCGTCGTTGCACCGAGTAGTTTCTTTTTAAAAGACCACATTGTCACTGACGAAATAGTACAGACGCTCAGCGATCTTGGACACACAGCGCCACTACATATTGGCGCGACATTAGCCGAATACGACAGCCTCTCAGCAGAGTTTCCTTCGGCAAGGTTCGTCTTCGTGTCTGATAGCGCATTCCACGCTACAAAGCCCGATTACGCCTGGAATTACGGCATCCAACTATCTGATTCCGACAAGTACGATATTAAGCGCTTTGGCTACCACGGTCTCTCTGTCGAATCAGTTGTCAGCCAGCTCCGACAGGCAGGTAAGCTCGCCTCACGGATGATTGTATGCCACCTCGGCAGCGGAGCAAGCGTTACTGCCGTATACAACGGCAAAAGTATCGACACCTCCATGGGCTATTCTCCGCTTGAAGGCGTCATCATGAGCACCCGCAGCGGTAGTATAGATTACGAGGCTGCCATTGCACTAAAAAAACACGCCGAACTTACCGACGGAGAACTTGAAACGTATCTATATAAGCATAGTGGCCTCCTCGGACTAGGCGGTACTGCCGACATTCGCGAGCTACTACGCCGCCATGAAGGCGGGGACCATCAGGCTACGCTAGCACTTAATACATTCCTACACTCTGTTCACAAACAAATCGGTGCTATGACCACCACGATGAATGGCGTTGACGTGCTGGTGTTTACCGGTACGGCAGGCGAGCGATCAGCGATTATCCGAAAAAAAATAGCCGCACACTTGCAGCATCTCGACATTCACCTCGATGATGAAAAAAATAATATGAATGAGCAGCCAGAATCACTGATAAGTATCGCTCAAACAGCTCGCTCAAAGCCCATCTTTGTCGTGACAACAAATGAGGCACGGCAAATTGCCAACCGTACAGCAACGGTAGTGCAACATATCAAGAACTGATACCATAGAACAGATGCCAAAAAAATACTCTACCGTTGAGGTTCGACTTGAAAAAATAGTTGGTGGTGGCCAAGCACTGGGTCAGCTTGAGGACGGGAAGAAAATCTTCGTCTGGGGAGGTCTGCCGACAGAGCTAGTCAAGGTACAGATCACTAAGAAGAAATCCAGCTACAACGAGGGTGTCGTTATTGAGGTAATAGAGCCAGGCTCAGAAAGGGTAGTGCCGCATGACCCGGAAAGCTACCTTTCTACGAGCCCGTGGCAAATTATGAAACCCGAAGCCGAGCAACACTACAAAGCCTCGCTTATTGAAGAAGCGTTTGAACTGCACGATATCGTATTGCCAGACCCGATCACTGTACAGGGAGATGGGGAACGGTACGCATATCGAAATAAACTTGAGTTCAGTTGGTACGGACAAGAGGTAGGTGGCGCGGAACTGCTTGATCTAGCATTCTTTCGTAGGGGCAGTAAAGGCAAGATCCCCGTGTCACAAATGTCGCTTGCTCGACCCCAAATCGTACAGCTCGCCATCGCTATCAGAGACACACTGCGAGAGAAGCAGGACGTTACAGCTCGAAATCTCAAAACCTTATTGATTCGCTGCGACCAGGCGGGGAACTGCGTCTGGCAGCTGTACATCAAAGATAATGTTCCAGAAATCATCAGTGAAAACCAAGCGAAAGAATTTCCGGCACAAGGTGGAGAAGTCATCTACTCAGACCCCCGCAGCCCTGCCAGCATCATAAGTGAGCGACTGGCATCGTTTGGCGATAGTGTATTAACCGATACAGTTCATGGCATCCCGTTTCGCTATGCGACCGAAGGCTTTTTCCAAGTAAACATACCGGTGTACGAATCCGCTCTGCGCGAAATGGCGCGCTGGGTAGAAGGCAAAGGAACCGTTGATATGTACAGCGGTGTCGGCACTATCGGCCTCACCATCGGTGGACCAAACACCACGCTGGTTGAGCTAAATACACACGCTGTGCGAGAAATGAAACAGAACATAGCACGGCTTGGCTCTAGCGCACATGCAGTGCTCGCAGCGAGTGAAGATGCGCTTGAATATATCACGGCGGAAAAGACCATAATTCTCGACCCGCCCCGCGCAGGGCTACACGACAGAGTTATAGAGCGACTGCTAGAAGTCGAGCCAGACCGTATTATCTATCTTAGTTGCAATCCAGTGACGCAAGCCAGAGACGTCGCCAAACTGGCTGAAATATATGGCATTCGCTCGCACACAGGCTACAATTTCTTCCCATGTACGCCACATATCGAACACCTAGTTGTGCTGGATAAAAAGCACAAGCAGCATTGACGCATACCGAAGCGTCGACTACAGTAGTACTATGCATAAACAACGGGCATTTACGCTGGTCGAAATTTTGGTTGTCGTCACTATGATCGCCATTCTCGCAGGTATTGTCACCGTTGGGTACATACAGTACCAAAACAAATCGAATGACTCCCAGGCAAAAGGCTTGCAGAAGCTGGTTACCAGCGCGGCCGAGCGTTACTATTCGAAAAATCTACAGTATCCTACTGCTACAACATTGCTCGGTTCGGCGCCTACCAACAACGTACCAACCCCTGGCCAGTACAACACCATCCGCACCGTGCTCGACACCACACTCGACAGCCTCAATAGCGGCCCCTATAAACTTTTTGTCTGTTCCGGAACTTGCACGGTCCCCAATGCGGGCGGCAATTATGTGTATTACTTAACTAAAGGTAGCGGGGCAGGCAGCGCAAAAACATATTCACCCACAGACAACCCAGGCTGTGTCTTTACATTCCCAACGTCTGAAAGCGATGGCGACTCATACCTTATGATGTACAAAACGAGCGAATCAACCGCGTGGCAGTTCTACAGAAGTGGCAACGGTGGCATCACCACCAATGACAGCTTCTGGTGTCCGCTCAGATAGCTCGCTCTAAATTGCTTTTATTCGACGGTAGGCAAACTTCGCACTCACGCGCCACCCGCCAGTCGCATCTGGGTCAAATTGCTTTATTTCGCCATGTTTTATTTCACGAATTTGCACTAGGGCAGGGTTGTACGGCGCGAGCGTACGGTAGTACTGCAAGTCCTCTGGTAATGGGTTGTGCCTACCAGGGAAGACCGTTTTGAATTTTTCGCTCCCGATGTCATCAAAATAGGCAGGTCGGCCTTTTGGCGGAATATACGTTTCAGCGGTCAGATCCATTCGCGATACAATAGTTTTAATGTCTTTTAGCAGCAAGCGTGATGTACCGGTAATATATACATACAGTTGTTTGCTTTTGGTTAAAAATACCGTTGCGTATGCCACGCGGCTCACTGGTACATGCCGCACTATCACATGTTCAATTTCTAACGGAATACCAAACTTGTCTTTGGCAATCTGCTCCAAGGCAATATCATCATAGATTTCACTGTCCATTACCTCATATTTTAGCACATTATGTATAAAAAAGCATTGACATTTTAACATATTTGATGTATAATGATATGACCATCGATTCGACGCACACGACTGCTGCGTCGGCGAGCCCAGCTCGGGCATCGGTGGCTGCAAGACAGGTGGGTCCGCGCTCGTCGCGCGGCTTTAGTGCCAGGTCAGGCGCCCACCTCCAGCCGGGCGACCACCAGGTTGCCCCTAGTTGCCCCCCTGTTGGGGCACATGGGCCGGAACCCCACGTTCCCGCCCAGCACAGCTCCCGCCCATCTGACGGGCAAAGTCGCGGGCGACGCCGCATGCAAGACTGGAGCTACCGCCATGGAGGTCGTCGACCACCTCCACGTTCCCACCGCGGCATGCACTCCCCCATGGGTGCGGAAGCGGTGGAGCCGGGGCGAAAGGTCGCTGAGACCTAGCCCCATCAAGGCCCCCTGGGCCCGGAGCCACCCGCAAGGGTCGGCACCGGGTCCAGGGCGGTCTCAATCACACGAGCCACCATATGGTGGTCTTTTTTATTTCCCGTATACTAGATACATATGGACTTTGACACAAGGTATAAAAAGCTCAACACGAACCAAAAGGAAGCGGTTGATCATATTGACGGTCCCTTAATGGTGATTGCAGGGCCGGGCACGGGAAAAACAGAGCTGCTAAGTATGCGCGCAGCCAATATTTTGCGTAGTACCGACGCGTTACCCCAAGACATTTTGTGTCTTACCTTTACCGAGGCAGGGCAAACCGCCATGCGCAAGCGTTTGGTTGAAATCATGGGGCAAGGTGGCTACCAAGTGGCGGTGCACACGTTCCATGGCTTCGCCGGTGACGTCATGGCCAAGTATCGCTATCATTTTTTTAGCGGCGATTCGTTTCGCATAGCCGACGAACTGGTAAAACACCGCGTCATCTCAAGCATTCTTGATACCTTGCGCTACGATAATCCGCTAAAAACCAGCATGAACGGCGAATACACGTCAATTAAAGACATCCTGCGATCGATATCAGAAATAAAGCGTAGCGGCTTGGTACTCGAAGAGTTCCGCAGCGTGCTAGATGCAAATGATGTCGCCATCGGTACAGTAGAGCGTCGTCTTTCTGAAACGTTTGCCGCACGTATCTCGGCAAAAACTATCGATGCACTCGACGTAGTGCTGAATACTATCGAAGCAATCGACGAGCCCAAGCCCATAGAGCTCGTTCCTCGACTGTCAGACATTCTGGCCGCAAGTTTACGCCAGGCAATTAGCGAAGCGCGAGAGCTTGGCAACAAAACAGCGCCCATTACCGCCTGGAAAAAACAATGGCTCGCTAAAGCCGCCGATGGCAGCACCATCCTCAAGGCTAGCTCGCAACAAGCCAAACTTCGCGCCTTACTACCGGTGTATCAGCAGTACAACGACATCTTAGAAAAAGCCAAACTCTACGATTACGATGATATGATTGTACAGCTTATCCACGTGCTCGAAACCCAGGCAGATGTGCGCTTCGATCTGCAAGAACGCTACCAGTACATCATGGTAGACGAATTCCAAGACACCAACCTGGCCCAAGCCAGAATCTTACGCAACCTTACCAACAACCCCATCGTTGAAGATCAACCGAACATTATGGTAGTAGGCGATGACGACCAAGCGATTTACGGCTTCCAGGGCGCAGAGGTGGGCAATATCATCAATTTCGACCAGCTATACCCACGCCGACAGCTCATTACACTCACCGACAATTACCGATCTACCGCGCCGATACTCGACGCCGCTCGTGGGGTCATCGCGCAGGGCAATGAGCGCCTTGAACATAAGCTGCCCGAGCTCGACAAGAGCCTACGTGCACACGCCCCACATCAGCCCGTCACACCACAGTTCGTTGAATTGCCAACCACCGCGAATGAGCGTGAATGGGTGGCAGCGCAGGTGGCGACGACGATACAACAAGGCGTAAAACCACAAGAAATCGCTATTATCGCGCGCAAACACGCCGATCTCGAGGCAATTGTACCGCATCTGTATGAAAAGGGTATTCCGGTGAGCTACGAACGTCAAGATGATGTATTGCAGGTAGAAGTCGTTCGTATGCTGCTGCTGCTATCGAAAACCGTCGTGGCATTGCAAGAGGGCAAACATCACGAAGTTGAAACAGGCCTCCCGGAACTCATAGCGCATCCCGCGTGGGAAATTCCGGCGAAAACACTCTGGCAAATAAGCCTCAACGCTTACAAAGATCGTTCGCAGTGGCTTGAAATACTGCTTGAGCAGCCAGACACCAAACCTGTTGCCGAGTGGCTACTTGAAGCCGCCAAAGCATCTGCACACACACCGCTCGAGATGATGCTCGATATTCTGATAGGGCAATCGAGCTTCACCGAAGAAGGCTTTACCTCTCCGTTCAAGCGCTACTTTTTCTCAGAAGCCAAGCGCGAAAACGACATTCTAGAATACACACGCTACCTAGAAGCTTTGCGTACGATTCGCACGAAACTACGCGAGCACAACCCAGAGCAAGTGACGCTGCTGCTTCCAGCTCTCATCGAGTTTATAGAATTACATGAAGCGTCCCACACATCCATCACATCACTGTCGCATATTGGCGATGCATCGCACGCCGTACAGCTAGTTTCAGCGCACGGTGCCAAGGGGCTCGAGTTTGAACATGTCTATATCATCAATGCTGTCGATAATGTGTGGGGCGAGTCTGTGCGGTCACCGTCGTCGCTCATTTCATACCCTGAAAACCTACGGCTCCGTCAGCACAGCGGCAGCCTAGAAGAGCGTTTACGCCTGTTCTTTGTTGCCATGACGCGCGCGAAACACATGCTAGTCATGACGTATGGCGCTGTTTCTGATACCGCAAAAGAGCAGCTGCTGCCAAGCTTTGTAGCCGACTCAAGCTTTATTGAACAGCAAGCTCCAGAGGTTGATACATCACCGGAAGCTATCATGGCAACTGCCGAGCATATGTGGTACGACCCCATCGCGTCGCTACCATCGGGTGACATGAAGCAGGCTTTGGCGGGTACGCTAGAAAAGTTCCAGCTCACCGCTACGAGTCTTGGCGCATTTTTAGATGTTACCAAGGGTGGGCCAAAGGCATTTCTCACTGAACAGCTGCTTCATTTCCCCAGCGCCAAGTCACCGCACGCTAGTTTTGGTTCAGCCATCCACGCTACTCTGCAGCGTCTGCATAGCTTTGTCGTAAACAACGGCCACTTGCCACCAGATGAAGACGCCCTTCAGATATTTCAGCAATTCCTTGGCGAGCAGCAACTTTCGCATACTGATTACGAGCACTTTCTACATAAAGGCTTCGACACGCTCACGCTCTACTTAAAAGAAAAAAGCAATAGTTTCAATACAGCACAATCGAGCGAGCTCGATTTCAGTCATCAAGGCGCACAACTAGGCGAGGCACGACTAAAAGGGAATCTCGACGTCGTTGAGCTGGATACGAAGGCTAAAACAGCCCGTATTATCGACTACAAAACTGGTTCAAGCCTTAGTGGCTGGGGCAAGGGAAGTCCGTACGACAAGATAAAATCACATCACTATCAGCAGCAACTGCTTTTCTATCATATTCTTATGAAGCAAAGTCGAGATTACAGTAGCTACACTGTGACAGACCTCGGTGTGCAATTTATTGAGCCTACAAAAGCTGGGCAAATAGTTGATCTTAGTCTTGATGTCGACGACGTAGCGCTCGCTCGCCTCGAAAAACTGATTACAGCCGTATGGCAACGTGTTATGGCGCTCGATTTCCCCGACACGTCTCAGTACGAACAAACCATCGCTGGTATCACCGCATTCGAAGATGATTTGTTGACAGATTAGTATATAAAGTGTTACAATAATACATGCTTTAGGTGGTAGAGATGAGCAGATAGTAGTATATGAGCCGCTGTTCGTATGTCACTATCTGCTCGTTTCCTGCTCTAAATGCACTTTAAGAGACAGGAATGATTGCAATAAAGGTAGATGCTGCTGGAAAGCCCCTGGAGCGCGTGAACAACCCGCACCCCCGCGGGTAGCACTTCTGAGCGGATTGCCGCTGCATCGCCCCTCTCGACGGCTCAGCCGCCTGACGAGAGGGCGCGAGCACGGTGGTCCTGCTGACACCCATCGTGCTCGCGTAAGCTTTGGTACATTCGTGTGCCGCAAAAACCTCCGACGCTCCGGCGTCGCAGGGCTCGTCCCCGTGCAGCTCCCTACACCTCCTTTCTGAAGGAGCTAGCCTACCGGACGAGTATTCACGGCCGAGTGGCGTGCGGGCCTGCCCCCGTGCGCCACTCGGTCCGAGCTTCCAAGCAGTTGCTTGGTATAGACTCGGTGCCCGGGGTTTCACCGAGCATCGGCGAGCCGGCCCCCATGACGGCAGCCGATGGGCAGGTGCGTAGGATTAGATACCCTGCGCACCTGCCACCCCAAAGCTTTACATGCACCACCCTCACGCGGACCGTCCGCGTGGGCTTTCGACACCTCGAGAGGAGGTGGATCGCTATGTGCAAGCCTGGCTGCAAGTCGGCCTATGGCAAGGCCTTCGACGTGCTGTCTGAGAAGACCGACATCTCGACCAGTGACAGCTACTACAAGTTCCTCCAGACCAAGACCAACATGGCCTGTGTGCGGGCCTTCCTGGCGAGTATCGCCAGCAAGGTCAAGTGAGCAGCTGTTCGTGACGGACGCTACGGCGTAAAATCAGGTCTCTGTAGCACACCAGCTACAACGCATCATTCCTGTCCGTCTCACACTTTACAGAACTAGCTTGTGTACAGTGTGAGACGATATATCATCCATGATATAATCATTAGTAATTAAGCGTAGATAGTATCATTATGAACACTGTACCCGGAAGATTATTTGAACCAGATGCAAACACACCGCCACGACCTGAGCGCGGTTTAACACACGCGCAACAAATGGCACGAATACTATCGCCCGAGTTTGATGATATACGACGTCAAATTGTAGAGCTACGAGTTCGACCGTTAGGGCGAGGTGCTGTATTTCGTGAATTCTCACCATTACAAACAGGCTATGGTCAAGTTCATGGCGAAGAAGACCAAGGCAGGGATGCACCTGAAGGTCTTAGTTTTAGCGCATGACCAACTTTTGGGCTGATTTACCAAAGCCGTTTTTTATTCTTGCCCCTATGGAGGCAGTGACCGACGTCGTGTTTCGTCATGTCGTGAAAAAGGCTGGCTCGCCAGATATTTTTTTTACAGAATTTACCAATGCCACCGGCTGGGTGCACGCGGGCGAGAAGGCCATCGGTAGCCGACTCATCCGCACAGAAGACGAAAACCCGATAGCTGCCCAAATATGGGGCGGTGAGCCTGGCGACATGGAGCAATTGGCAGCGCATTGTAAAGAGTTAGGCTTTCATGGCATTGATATAAATATGGGCTGCCCAGCCAAAAGCGCCATCAAAAGTGGCGGTTCTGCGTTGATTCGTAAGCCAGAGCTTGCCGCAGCGGCAATAGCTGCTGCAAGGACAGCTGGCTTGCCCGTTAGTGTAAAAACTCGCCTCGGCTACACGCACATCGACGAGTGGAGAGGTTGGTTGTCACACCTGCTACGCCAAGACATCGTGAACCTAACTATTCACCTGCGTACAAAAAAGGAAATGAGCAAAGTTCCAGCGCACCACGAACTCATACCAGAAATCCTGGCGTTGCGCGATGAAATCGCCCCAAATACTCTTATCACAGTCAATGGAGACATTGAGAATAGGACAGAAGGCCTAGCGCTCGTAGAAAAATACCCTGGTATCGACGGTATAATGATCGGCAGGGGCATCTTCCACGATCCTTTTTGCTTTAGCAATGTACAGCCAATCGGCAACAAATTTTCAAAAACATCTGCAGCCAGAGCTTCTGCTTCTGCTTCTGCGGGCGAAAGTGAAGCGCTGCGCGAAGCCGTTTTAGAAAATTCTGTTGACGAAAAGGCTAACAAGATGAGTCTAATCAACTTACTCCACCTACATCTGGATCTCTTCGACCAGTGGGATACACCCGATCATCCACGCAAATTCGACCCATTAAAGCGTTTCTTCAAGATTTATGTAAACAGTTTTGAAGGCGCGGCCGAACTACGCGACAAGCTGATGCATACCAAAAACACCACCGAAGTACGAGCGGTGCTAAAGGAGTGGTCGCTATAGATTAGCGCTTGTGTCGTCGGCGCAGGCCTGCAACATTCAAGCGAACTTGGTGACGATCTATCAGGGCCGTCGCTTTTTCTAGCTCGACTTGGTTTTTGGCGTTTTCGCGTAGCTTCAACGCTTTTTCCAGGGCTGCTTTGCTTTCGGCTTCTACAATGTCATCGCCACGGTCGGCTTCGTCTACGAGTACGCGCACGCCAGCGGGGGTGATTTCTACCACGCCGCCTCCAATGGCAAAGTATTCGAGCTTGTTGTCGGCATCCTCTTTTTTATGGCGTACGGCAATCGCACCAGGCACTGCTACCGAAACCAGCGGCTCGTGCCCAGGAAATACACCTATCGGCCCATCGGCGGTAGGAATCTGTACTTCGTACACCTCTTGATCGAGCTGTACACCTAAAAGCGTGACAAGCTCAAATTTCATTATTTATCCTTCTTTTCTGACAGCGGACCAGGGGCCATATAGAACCAGTTTTCTGGCTTTTCATCGTACTTACCAGCCAGAATGTCGGCAACGTCGTTTACGGTGTCTTCTAGCTTTATATACGCACCGTCGTTTCCAGTAAACTGTGTCGCAACAAAGAATGGCTGAGCCAGGAATCGCTGCAAGCGGCGAGCACGCGAAACGGTTTTCTTTTGCTCGTCGTTTAGCTCGTCCATACCAAGGATGGCGATGATGTCCTGTAGGTCCTTGTATTCCTGCAAGACTCGCTGTGCTTCACGAGCTACTGTGTAGTGCTTTTCTCCCACGACTTCTGGGTCGAGGATAGTACTGCTAGAGTCGAGCGGGTCAACCGCAGGGTAAATACCAATCTCGGTCAACGCACGGTTTAGCGAGATAGTTGAGTCAAGGTGAGCAAAGGTGGTTGCTGGGGCTGGGTCGGTAAGGTCGTCGGCAGGCACGTATACGGCTTGTACTGAGGTAATCGAACCTTTCTTGGTCGATGTAATACGCTCTTGCAAGCTACCCATTTCCTGCTGCAAGTTTGGCTGATAGCCCACTGCAGATGGCAAACGGCCGAGCAGGGCAGATACCTCTGAACCAGCCTGGGTGAAACGATAAATGTTGTCGACGAATAGCAGCACGTCTTTACCTTCATCACGGAATGTTTCAGCCATAGCAAGACCAGTCAGCGCCACACGCAGACGTGCTCCCGGTGGTTCGTTCATCTGGCCGAATACAAGGCTGGTTTTGTCTAGCACGCCGGCTTCTTTCATTTCGTAGTACAGGTCGTTACCTTCACGGGTACGCTCACCAACACCGGCAAACACAGAGTTACCGCTGTGGAATTTCGCGATGTTGTTGATAAGTTCCTGAATAAGCACGGTTTTACCCACACCAGCACCACCAAATAGGCCTACCTTACCACCCTTGGCGATAGGAGCAATCAGGTCAATTACCTTGATACCTGTTTCGAGGATTTCGGTTTTGTTGGTTTGCTCGGAAAGAGCAGGTGGTTCGCGGTGAATTGGCGCCTTGGTGCCTTTTGGTGCGGCCTTGCCATCAATTGGGTTACCCACCACGTCGAACATACGGCCTTGGGTTTCTTTGCCCACTGGCACGCTAATCGGTGCGCCGGTGCTTTCTACAGACTGGCCTCGTTTCAGACCATCGGTACTTTGCAGCGAAATCGCACGCACGGTGTGTTCGTCTAGGTGCTGCGCTACCTCGAGGGTAATCGTCTTTTTGTCGTGTTCTACGTGCAGTGCGTCGTAGATAGACGGCAAATCCTTACCCTCGAACTCTACGTCCACCACCACACCCACGACTTGGGTTATTGTTCCAGTTGGTTTAGTCATCTTTTATCTCCTTCAATCTCAACTTCATCTCTCATAGCACTTGCTGCTATTGGCTTCGATTTTTGTTGTCGACGCTCCTGTCTTGCACGTTCAGCTAGGCTAACGGTGGGCATTCTTACTGTTCTTACCACTGTGCCATCCTCAATCACGTCTGCCAGCGCTCCACCATCTTCAGGACGATCAGATCTTACTTCAGTACTTCTCATTTCATCGCCTCCGATCCACCGCTTATTTCTGCTAGTTCTTGCGTAATCGCTGCCTGGCGGGCTTTGTTCATCGCCAGTGTCAGGTCATCTATCAAATCTGTGGCGTTGTCGGTGGCATTTTTCATAGCCATCATACGCATGCTGTGTTCGCTTGCGCGGCCATCCAGAAATGCCTGGAATAACTGTGCGCCCAGCAGGCGATACACTACATTTTGCAGCACTACTTCCGTACTTGGTTCGAACAAAGCTTCGTTTATCGCGTCGTTAGTTGGCTCGCCGGCTTGCCCAGCAGGCAGCAAGCGCTCTGTCTTTGGTGTCTGTGTGATGCTAGATATGAATTCAGTGTATATCAGATCTACGGCATCAACGTCGCCAGCTTCATACATCTTGTAGGCAGTGCCTAGAGTTGCGCTAAGCTCGTGACCTTCCAGCGCATCCGGCAAGTCCTCATACGCACCGACAATTTCTGTAGCTTTGAGTCGAGTGGCGAACTGAGTGACTTTGCGACCTACAGCTATAGTCTTTGTCTTTACCTTCGATTTGTCGTCGTTCAACAGCTCACGCAAATAGTGTTTAGATACATTCGTATTGTACGCACCAGCCAAACCTTTATCGCTAGCGATCACGATTAGAAGGCGATTTTTTACTTCGCGCTGTTCAAACAGTGGGTGGTTGCGCGTTGCGCCTTGTTTTGCCAAGTGCGCCAAAATATCACGTGCTGTCGCAGTGTAAGGTGCAGTCGCCTTGGTGCTATCTTGCGCACGGCGCATCTTGCTGGCCGCGACCATCTGCATGGCCTTGGTGATCTGCTTGGTATTTTTCACCGAGCGAATGCGTGATTTTAGTTGACGTTGGCTAGGCATCTAGCAATCATCTCCATCATCAGGCATACGGTATCGATTCATCTCCTCAAGCTGTTCAGTAGAGAGAAACGGCAGTCTATCAGCAATCTCTCGAATTAGCTGCAATCTTCGCTCAGTTTTTTCATCAGTAGGGATTGGTTCTGCGACACGAAATGCGTGCGGTGACGTAACGAAGCCTGGCGCATTGACAACGATTCTATCTCCCATGTCTTAGCCCTCAAAACCTTTCGCTGCAGCCTTGGCAGTCTTTTCAATCAGTTTAGCTACGGCAGAATCTTTCTCTACTTTTTCAGCGCCTTTGTTTAGCTCGGTCATTTCTTTCTTGTGATCTTTTTGCAATTTCGTCAGCATCGCAGCTTGCGCGTCTTTAATTTTCGCGACAGCTACGCCATCGAACGAGCCAGAATCTACCGCTACGATAGAAGCAACTTGCTCCCAAATACTCATTGGTTGGTACTGCGGCTGTTTCAATAGTTCAGTCAGACGCTGACCACGGTCGATCTGCGCTTTTGTATCGGCATCGAGGTCGCTACCAAACTGGGCAAAGCTGGCAAGTTCGCGGAACTGCGACAGGCCAAGCTTTAGGTGACCAGACACCGATTTCACGGCTTTAGTCTGAGCGTCGCCACCCACACGAGAAACCGATAGACCAGCAGAGATAGCCGGGCGTATACCTTGGTAGAACAGGTCAGTTTCCATGAAAATCTGACCGTCTGTAATAGAGATCACGTTGGTAGGAATGTAGGCAGAAATGTCACCAGCCTGCGTTTCGATAATCGGCAGGGCAGTCAAGCTACCTGCGCCTAGGTCGTCTGAAAGCTTGCTTGAACGCTCGAGCAGGCGAGAGTGCAGGTAGAACACGTCGCCAGGGAAGGCTTCACGTCCTGGTGGGCGACGAAGTAGCAAACTCATCTGGCGGTAGGCTACAGCGTGCTTGGTCAGGTCGTCGTAGACCATCAGCGCGTGCTCACCTTTGTCGCGGAAATATTCACCCATAGCAGTACCAGCATATGGTGCGAGGTACAGCATAGATGCAGGGTCGGCAGGGCCAGTCGCCACAACGATAGTTTGATCCATCACGCCCTCTTGCTTTAGGCGCTCTACTAGGCGAGCAACCTTTGAAAGCTTCTGACCAATCGCCACATATACGTTTACCACGCCAGTTTTTTGCTTGGCTTGGTTGATCATTGTGTCGATGGCAATAGCAGTTTTACCCGTTTGACGGTCGCCAATAATCAGCTCTCGCTGACCACGACCGATAGGGAACATGGCGTCAATGGCCATAATACCGGTCATCAGTGGTTCGTGCACGTGCTTTCGGCCTAAGACTCCGATAGCTTCGCGCTCTACTTTACCAGTTTGTTTCGCTTTGATAGCCGGGCCGCCGTCTATAGCAACACCCAGAGGGTTTACCACGCGACCAAGCAGTTCTGGGCCAACTGGTACTTCTAGCACCACGCCCTTTAAGCGCACGGTGTCACCAGCTGATACTTGGCTGTCATCGCCAAGGATTACCGCACCAATTTCATCTTCCATCAGGTTCAATGCGAATGCTTCGACCACGCCACTCTTCGTGTCGATTTCTAGCACCTCGCTGTAGCCAGCCTTTGATAGGCCATGTACCCATGCCACACCGTCTCCCACACGAATCACCACGCCAGCTGATTCAAGTCCTTCAGATTGTGAAAGGCCAGCAATAGCCGCTTGGAGTTCACCGGAAAGTTCTTTTACTTGTAACTCTGCCATTTCTATACTCCTAATTTCTCTAATTTCGTTTTCGCCGTTGTGTCTAGCTGTGCGCCTGCCAGTGAAACTTTCACCCCGGCTAGTACGCTCACATCGATTTCCTCGCGCAATATCACGTCGCTTACCTGTGAAAATTCACTGCGAACCAACTGTTCTACCGATGCTTTTGCATCGCTAGTAAGAGCGCGTGCTGACGTGACCGTGACAAGCGCGATGCCTTTAGCGAGTAGTGCATCTTCGATAGAGCGAACTACCAGCTCGGCTTCATTGCTTCGGCCAGTGTCCAGTAGGTACGCAGCTAATTCTTGCATCACAGTTGAAGCCGCATCCCCTTTAGTGAGGCGCTCTGCAGCGTATTCAGCTAGCTTACGGCGTGAAATCATATTATTTCTTTGCCTCCGCGACGGCTTTCTTTACCACTGCAGCGTCTAGCTGACTGTCAGCCACGCCAGCAACAGCCAGGCCAGCTGCTTGCTTCACAAAGCTCAGCGTGTCTTTTTCTAGTGCTTTTCTAGCAGCCAATACATCTTTGGCAATTTCTTCGTGCGCCTCTGCCACGATTCGCTCTGAACGAGTCTTGGCGTTGGTTTCAGCTTTTTCAACCATCTGAGTTGCTTCGGCTTTTGCGGTCGACACGATGTCTGATGCTTCAGTGCGAGCCTTTTTCAGTAGTTTCTCGATGTTTGCTTCGGCTTCCACTGCTTTTTTCTCGGCTTCAGCGGCGGCTTTGGCACCTTCCTCGATATTTTCCTGACGAGCATCAACTGCCTTCATGAGAATAGGGTAGACAAATTTACCCATAATCAGCACTAATACGACAAAGCCGATAATCTGAAAGAGCAGCATCTGCCAATCGATGCCGAGCGCACTAAACACACCGCCGCTAGCGGTTTCTGTCTCCGCGCCATGCGTGGCTGCTTCTGCAAATTGTGTTAGTACCGTGTGTATCATCTAAGCTCCTAGATAAACTTCGCGATAATAGCCACGATAATACCGATGATCGCTAGTGAGTCAGCG